>NZ_JBEOVY010000220.1:0-12946 GCF_040295745.1 Saccharopolyspora sp. NPDC002686 | reverse complement strand
GTTTCAATTGAAACTGCGGACTCCACCCACGGCGATTCGCAGTTTCAATTGAAACTGCGGTTCCACGGGCCGGGGTGCGAGTGGCGATGGTCGCTCTTGCGGCCATCGCCACTCACGAAGTGGATCAGGTGAAATCCGGGTAGGTGGGCGGGAACAGCTCCGCAGCCGGACGGCGGAGGAGGTCTCGCTCGGAGTAGGCGGCGCGCATCTTCTCGAAGAGCCCCTGGGCCCGGGCGCGGAGGTCTTCTAGGTCGACGCCGGGGATCTGGGAGTCCGAGAGCACCGGGTTGCCCGCGACCACCGAATGCGTTGCCTGGCGGGCGGTCCCGTTGAGCAGGAACGTTCGCACCGGGTCGTCGAGGACGCCGTCGCGGATGTCGTCGATGCGGAAGGCCACCAGGTCCGCCTGCGCACCGGGTTCCAGTCGGCCGAGGTCGCTGCGCCCGAGAGCTCGTGCACCGCCGAGGGTCGCCGCGTCGAGGTAGTCCTCAGCGGGAGCGGCGTCCATCCGGCCGTCCAGGACCTTGGCGATGTGCACGCCGAGGTCCATGCCGCGGATCAGGTCCGGCGGGAAGGAATCCGTGCCCAGGCACAGGTTGATCCCGGCCTGCTTGTACGCGCCGAAGGACCGCAGCACCGCCCCGTAGCGCAGGGACGTCTGCGGGCAGTGCACGATCGACACCCCGGCTTCGGCCAGCGTCGCCAGGTCGCCGCGGTCCTCGCCGTGCACCTGGGGATGCCGGTCGACCACCAGGCCGTGCGGGACGAGCAGTCGGGTTCCGAGCAGGCCGGTGCGGTCCAGCATCTCCAGCGGCGTGGCGCCGTGCTGCCGCTGCACGAGTTCCCGCTCCAACAGGCCTTGCAGGCTGTGCAGGCGCACGAGGACGTCTCGCTGCCGTGCGATGTCGGCGGTTTCGCGCATGAGCTGTTCGGTGAGCGTCTCGATCCGGCACGGCAGGAGAACACCGGTGACCAGCGGGTCGGACAGCTCGGCGGCGTGGTCCAGGAACCGGACCGCGTCGCGCAGGCCTTCCCGGCCGCGCTCCTCGTCGAAAGCCACGTCGCGCCCGCCTCCCGGCGGCGCGACGTTGACGCCCGAGCGGTACGCCGGACCGAGGTAGCCGCGCAGGCCGATCCGGCGCGAGGTCTCCGCCATGCCGACCAGCTCGTCGAACGGTTCGGCCCACGAGCTGTGGATCTCCGAGGCGATCGGCATGTAGGTGGTGATGCCGTGCAGGGCCAGCTGCACCAGGGCGTACTCGCGGATCGTTGCCCGCTCCTGCGGGGTGAACACGTCGCGGCGGCGGTTCTGGAAGTAGTCCAGCGACCACTGGAGCCCGTCGGCGCGCTCGGGGGTTGTCCACGAGTCGAGCACCAGGTGGTCGATGTCGGTGAGCGCGTCGAGGTCGATCAGCCCCGGCAGCACCAGGGAGTCGCCCAGATCCACGTCGGCGTCCACGTGGCCGTCGTAGTGCTGTCCGACGTGGACGATGACCTCGTCCTCCCAGACGACCTCACCACCGCGCAGCAGCGCGTGGTGCCCGTCCTGGTGGGCGAGGACGTGGCTGGCGCGCCAACGAGTGCGCATCGAGAACCTCCTCCGGCAGGACCTTCGCCCGCGGCACCGACCCTACCATTTGGCATACCAAATTCTTATCCATCGAAGCGCGGTCGATCCGCGGCGGCGTGCGCTGAATCGCGAAATGTCCGGTTGAGAAGCATGTATAGACAAGTATTTGCGAATGTCAACCACACTTCTGCAGCAACCCGCTACGCTCCCGCCGGTATACCGAATTGGTCACACCGCCGGAGGATGCCATGGACCAAGGCACCGAAGCGCCCGCGAAGATCACCCGGGCCCACTGGGCGACCTCGATCGCGCTGGCCACCGCCGTCTCCGTCGTCGCAGTGCTGATCGGCAAGCACAAGTTCGACCTCGGCCCCGCCGCCATCGCGCTGTTCCCGATCATCTGGGCGGTGCTGATCGGCGCGGCGATCGGCGTCCAGCGCTGGCGCCCGGTCTCCGGCGCCACCCGCGCGGTGTCCACCGTGCTGCTGGAGATCAGCATCCTGCTGTTCCTGGCCAAGCTCGGCACCGAGATCGGGCCCTCGCTGGCGAAGTTCCAGAACCTGGGCCCGGCGATCCTGCTGCAGGAGATCGGGCACATCTTCGGCACGGTGGTCATCGCGCTGCCGGTCGCGGTGGTGCTGGGCATCGGACGTGCCTCGATCGGCGCCACCTGGTCCATCGACCGCGAGTCGTACCTGGCCTTCGCCATCGAGCGCTTCGGCGTCCGCTCCCCGGAATACCGCGGTGTCTTCTCGGTCTGGCTGGTCGGCACGGTCTTCGGCGCGCTCTACATCTCGCTGCTGGCCGGGTTCACCGGCAGCCTGGGCATCCTCCACCCGCTGGCGCTCGCGCTCGGCCTCGGCCTGGGGTCCGGGTCGATGATGCTCGGCGGTGTCGGCGCCCTGTCGCTGCTCTACCCGGACCAGGCCGCCGAGATCGCTGCGCTGGCCGCGCTGTCCAACCTCGTCACGAACATCGTCGGCTTCTACTCCGGGGTATTCCTCGCGCTGCCGCTGTGCCGCCGCCTCTACTCCTTCTGGAGCCGCCTGTTCGGCCGCGACGACAACGGCCAGCGCGTCCACGCCAAGACGAAGGAGACCGCCGCCGAATCCGCCGAGGAAACGGTGCTGGAAGTCGCGCACGACCCCGTCGCTCGGGTCACCCCGCTCGTCGAGCTGCTGAGCTACCTCGTCGTCGGAGCGGTCGGGCTGCTCAGCAGCGCGCTCGGCACGTGGTCGTTCCGGGTCGAGGACGTGATCGGCGTCGTCGTGCTGCTCGTGATCGTCCGCATCGCAGTGGCGCTCGGGAAGCTGCTGCCCATGATCCCGGGCAGCGTGTTCGTGCTCGGCATCGGAACCCTGCTGTCGGCCAACTTCCTGCCGACCGGCGCCTGGATCTCCCACCTGATGGAGAACCTGGACGTGATGCTGATCGGCCTGCCGGGGCTGGCGCTCATCGGGCTCACGCTGGGCCGTGACGCTCAGGCGCTGAAGCAGCTCAGCTGGAAAGTCGTGCTGGTCGCGCTGGTCACCTACACCTCCTCCTTCCTCGCAGCCGCAGCGCTCGGCCAGTTCGCGCTGCACCTCTGAACCGGGTCATTTGACGTGCACGGGCAGGGAATCCAGGCCGTAGACGATCGAGGCCTTCCGGAACTCCAGCTCCGCGGCGGGCACCGCCAGCCGGATGTCCGGGAACCGGCGCACCAGCGCCGGGTAGGCCGCGCGCAGCTCCATGCGGGCCAGCTCGGCACCGATGCAGCGGTGCAGGCCGTGCCCGAAGGCCAGGTGGGACGTCGGCCGACGATCGGCGTCGAAGGCCTCCATCCCCGGCCCGAGCACGTCGTCCCGGTCCGCACCGCTCAACGAGCACAGCACGACGTCGCCCCGCTCGATCCGGACCCCGGCGACCTCGACGTCCTCTCGGGCGAACCGGGGGAACGCCACCTGCACGACGGTGAGGTAGCGCAGCAGCTCCTCGACCAGACCTGGCACCACCTCGTCGTCGTCGCGGACTCGCTCCAGCAGTTCCCGGTCCTCGAGCAGCACCAGCGCGCCCAGCGCGAGCATGCTCGCCGTGGTCTCGAAGCCGCCGGTGAGCACGCCGTCGGCGAGTTCGGCCAGCTCCCGGTCGCTGACCTCGTCGCCGTGGTCCCGGATCAGCGCGCCCAGCAGCCCCTCCCCAGGCTCCTCGCGCTGCCTGCGCACGACGCCGTGCAGGTACTCCATCGACTGCGACATCGCACCCAGCGACGCACCCACGCCGTCGAAGACGTCGAACCGCGCCACGCTGAGCTGCTGGAACTCCTCGCGGTCGCCGTAGGGAACGCCGAGCAGCTCGCTGATCACCAGCGACGGGATCGGCACCGCGAACTCGGTCACCAGGTCGACCGGCTGGTCCGCCGCCGCCATCACGTCCAGCCGCTCCTGCACGATCGCCTCGATCTCCGGGGTCAACCGGGCCAGCCGCCGCATGGTGAACTCGGGCGTCAGCAGGCGCCGCAGCCGGGTGTGCGCCGGCGGATCGGTGAACCCGAGACCACCGGGGTTGTCCTCGGCGGTGACGCCCGCGTACCCGACGAGGTTGGTGAAGTCGTTGCTGAACCGCCCCGCGTCGCCGAGCACCGCCTTCGCCTCGTCGTAGCCGGTGACCAGCCAGACGTTGGCCGCGAACGGCAGGTCCAAGCGGCTGATCGGCTCCCGCTCGCGGACCTCGCCCAGCGCTGGGACGGGGTCGAGTCCGGTCCGCTGCAGCGGCATCAGCGCGGCCGCCGGCAGGACCGAGCTCAGCCCCTTCCGGCGGGCGCGCGCGAGGTATAACCGAGCGAACAACCCGGTGATCGTGGACCGAAGGCGTCCCACTGTGACAAACCCCCATCGAACTTTGGCGTTCCGAATCAACCGCCCCCGGTTCCCCGGCCGGATCGGCGGTTCCGCGCTGTGTCGATGATCGACGCGGTGGCCCGCTACTCTACCTCGCCCTGATCGATCGCTGCCAAGTGCAATATTCGGAGCTCGGAGCAGTCCACTTCGCACCAGCGGCGCGAAATCCCAGGCAGCGCAACGAAAGGATGCGGCCGGCGCACGCTCGGACGCCCTCGCGGGACGCGGCGGATACCGACCGATGAGCCAGATCGTCTCGGTCGATCGGCCGAGTACGCGCGTACCGAAGCCCGGCCGATCGACCGATGCCGGCGAGCCGATGAGTCGTGTTGCAGCGCGGTGCGGCCCGGCCAGAATCGATTGCGTGAACTTCCCGATCTCCAACTCCCACGCTCCGGTCGACGCACCGACGGTCCGCATTCCCGAGGCGCCCACTGTCCGGCTGCCCGCCACGTCCGGCAGCCGGCGCATCGGCGAGCTCGACGCGCTCCGAGGCCTCGCGCTGTGCGGGATCCTCCTGGTCAACATCCCACCGATCTTGCGCCTGACCAGGACCGCCGACTTCGCGGAGCTGCCAGTACCGCACGCGTTCGACCTGTTCGTCCAGGAGCGGTTCTTCCCCATCTTCTCGCTGCTGTTCGGCGTCGGGTTCGGGATCTTCCTGGCCGGCGCGGGACAGCGCACGGCCCGTCCTCGGGTCGTGCTCCTGCGCCGCCTGCTGGTGCTCGCCGGCTTCGGTGCGCTGCACCAGCTCCTGCAGCCAGGTGAGGCGCTGCTGCCCTACGCGATCTTCGGGCTTCTCGTGCTGCTGCCGATGAGCTTCCTGCCGTGGTGGGCCAACCTCCCGATCGGTGCCGCCATGATCACCGCGGTCCTCGCGCTCGGCAGCGGCGGCATAATGCTGGTCCCGGGGCTGCTGCTGGCCGGGTTCGGGCTCGCGCAGTCCGGGGTCTTCGCCACGCTGCAGGAGCGCGGCAAGCAGATCGCCGCTGCGTTCGGGATCTCCACCGCCGCCTCGGTCGTGTTCCTGGCGATGCAGTGGCCGATGGACCTGGAGACGGCGTGGGCCAGCTCCGTGCCTTCGGCGGCCGGCCTGTTCATGGCGATCGCCTACTCCACCGGCCTGCTCCTGCTGCTGCGCACCCCGGCCCGCCGAGTGCTGTCCCCGGTCCTCGAACCGCTCGGGAAGATGGCGCTGACGAACTACGTCACCGCGACGCTGCTGACCATCGCGTTCGGCAGCCTGCTCGGCATGTACGACTCCGCCGAGTGGGGGTTGCTCTTCGTGCTGGCCGCCGGGATCACCCTGGTCCAGATCCTCTGGAGCCGCTGGTGGCTGGCCCGCTTCCAGTACGGCCCGATGGAGTGGGTCTGGCGCTGCGCGACCTGGTGGAGCATCGTCCCGTTCCGCAAGCCCCGACCATCGGCCAGGTGAGGGAAGACCGCGGTGCCGGACTCACCCAACGACGACATCAGATCCCGTTGCGGTTCAAAGCGATTCAGCACCGAGGTGCTCACCGGGGGTTGAGCGGGAAACCGCCCTGCCCCAGCCGGTTCCCGGAGCGGTTGATCCAGTAGCGGCGCAGGACGTCCAGCACGACCGAGACCTCCACCGAGCGGATGCCGGGCAGCGCGGCCAGGTCGTGGGACAGGAAGTCGGCGAGGTGCTCCTCACCGCGGAACACGCCCTGGTGGATCACCGTCGCGTTGCCCGCCACCATCGAGACGTAGCGGGCGGACGGGTGCCGCCCCAACGCCTGCCCGACCTCCTCGGTCGAGCCGGGCTCGGTCGACAGAGACAGCGCCACCTCGAGGTGGAAGCCCAGCAACCCGGGCTCCACCTCCACGCGGGGGCGGACGACCTGCCGCTCCAGGAGCCCGGCGATCAGCCGGTGCGCGGTGGACTGGCTGACGCCCAGCGCCCGGGACAGGTCGCTCGACGTCAGCCGCGCATCGGCGTGCAGCAGCCGGGTCGCCTCCCACTCCTGACCGGAAAGTGCTTGCGGCGCAACCGATTCCTGCGCCTCGATGCGGTACGGGTCGAGGACGGCGCGCTGGGCAGCGTCGAGGCGATCGATGCGCCAGGCCTCGGCCCGGCCGAACGGCTTGAGCACCAGGTCGGACTGGGTCGACACCACGCCCGGCACCGACGGGAGGCGCTGGGTCAGCAGGTCCTTCACCGAATCCCGCCCCAACGGCCGGACGGTGCAGTACACGTCGGCGCGTCCGGTGGCCATCGCGACGTACTGGGCTTCGGGGATCTCGGCGACCTGGCGGGCGACGTCCTGCAGGCGACCGGGCGCGGTGGTGATCCAGACGTGCCGGGGGTGGGTGTCGGAGACCAGCGTCCAGTCCAGCTGGCCGATCACCCGCAGCACCTGCTCGGCGTGCATGCGCTGCAACCGCCGTCCCACGGTGGTCGGCGAGCTGCCCACCGCATCGGCCAGCGCGTTGATCGGCGCGCGCGGCGCCTCCTGCAACGCGGAGACCAGGTCCAGGTCGAGGTCGTCCAACGCGAAGTCGCCATTCACAACCAGTGATAGTACGCCCATCCTTCGCTCCTTAACCGAATAGATACACCACCACAACGTTCGCTATTGACAGATTGCTCCATGCCCGATTTCAATGGCCGCCATCGGCCCAGGTGGCCGGATCGGATCACTAGGAGCTCGGTTGACCAACACGGAGAACGCGCGTCCCACCCGGTCGATGTCGCTGCTGCTGGGCTTCCTGCGCGGCGTCGAACGCTTCGGGAACAAGCTGCCCCACCCGTTCTGGCTGTTCACGCTGATGGCGCTCCTGGTGATCGCGCTCAGCGCGGTGCTCAACGCCCTCGGCGCTTCCGCGGTGTCCCCGGTGGACGGCAAGACCATCGAGGTCAAGAGCCTGCTGACCGCCGACGGGATGAGCACGATCTTCGGCGACGCGGTGGAGAACTTCGCCAAGTTCCCGCCGCTGGCGCTGATCATCACCGTGATGCTGGGCGTCTCGGTCGCCGAGCAGAGCGGCATGCTCAACGCGATGCTGCGCGGCAGCGTCACCCGCGTGCCTGCGAAGTACCTGACGTTCGTCGTCGCGCTGGTCGGCATCAGCGGCAGCGTCGCCTCCGACGCCGCGTACGTGGTGCTGATCCCGCTGGGTGCGCTGGTGTTCAAGGCCGTCGGCCGCAGCCCGATCCTGGGTCTGGTGGTCGCGTTCGGCTCGATCTCCGCCGGGTACAACGCCTCGCTGCTGCTCACCCCGACCGACGCGATCCTGGCCGGGCTGACCACCTCCGCGGCCCACTTCATCGACCCGAACTACGTGGTCACGCCGCTGGCCAACTACTTCTTCTCGATCGGCTCGGCGCTCTTCCTGGCCGTGGTGATCACGCTGGTCACCGAGTTCGTGCTCACCAAGCGCACCGAGAGCATGCACGCCGACGGCGACGGACTGGACGAGCAGCTCGGCGAGATGCAGCTCAGCGCGGTGGAACGGCGCGGCCTGCGCAACGCCGGTCTCACCCTGCTGGCCGTGCTGGTGCTGCTGGTGGTGGCGCTGGCGCCGTCCGGCTCGCCGTTCCGCGGCGAGGACAGCGGAATCCTCAACTCGCCGCTCATCACCGGCGTCGCCTACCTGCTCGGAGCGGTCTTCCTGCTGACCGGCGCGGTGTACGGCCGCACGACCGGCAGCCTGTCCACCGCCCGCGAGATCCCCGCCGCGATGGCCAAGGGCGTGATCGACCTGGCCCCGGTGGTGGTGCTGTTCTTCGCGGCCTCGCAGTTCCTGGCGTTCTTCAAGTGGACCCACATGGGCGAGGTGCTCGCCATCCACGGTGCGGCGCTGCTGAAGTCGGCGAACGTGCACCCGCTGGTGCTGTTCCTCGGCCTGATCGTGCTGGTCACCTGCATCAACATGGTGATCACCAGCGGTTCCGCGCAGTGGGCGCTGGTCGGGCCGATCGTGGTGCCGATGCTGATGCTGCTCGACGTGAGCCCGGAGACGACGCAGGCGGTCTACCGGATCGCGGACTCGGCGACCAACCTGATCACCCCGATGAGCCCGTACTTCGCGATGGCGCTGGGAATGCTGCAGCGCTACCGCAAGGAAGCCGGCATCGGCACCCTGATGTCGATGACGCTGCCGATCTCCTTCGCGGTCCTGGTCACCTGGACGCTCTTCTTCATGGCCTGGTGGGCCCTCGGCATCCCGTTGGGCCCAGGCGCCCCGGTGCGCTGACGAGCCACCGCACTCGTCTTGCGCGAGTAGCGGAATGTCCTGGCAGTTGCAGACAAAGCTGCCGCACGACACGTCGGGCGGCGGAGGTCCTGAGAGGTGAGTTGTGACGACGAAGCTGGTGGCGCGGGCCGAGCAGGAGCTTCCGGAGGTGCTCGCCGACCTGCGGCGGCTGGTGGAGCACGAAACCCCCAGCAGCGACAAGCAGGCCCTGGACGCCGGGCTCGCCGACATCGAGCAGTGGCTCACCGAACGCCTCGGTGAACCGGCCGCCCGGCAGCGCCACGACGGCGGCGACCGCGGCGACGTCCTCGACGTCACCTACCGCGGCACCGCCGACGGAACAGTCCTGCTGCTGTGCCACTACGACACGGTGTGGCCGATCGGCACGCTCGCGGACTGGCCCTTCACCGTCGACGGCGACCGCGTCACCGCGCCCGGCTGCCTGGACATGAAGGCGGGCATCGTGCACGGCGTGTGGGCGCTGCGCCTGCTGCGCGAGCTGGACGTCCCGCACCCGTCGGTGCGGTTCCTGCTCACCGGTGACGAGGAGATCGGCAGCCTCGCGTCGCGCGAGCACATCGAGCGGGCGTGCACCGAGGTGACCGCGACGCTCGTGCTGGAGGCGAGCCGCGAGGGGATGGCCAAGATCCGCCGCAAGGGCATGGGCCTGTTCGACCTGGCGGTGCACGGTGTCGAGTCGCACGCCGGCCTCGACCCGACGGCGGGCGCCAGCGCCATCCACGCCATCGCGGAGCTGATCCCGGCGATCACCGGGCTGGCGGATCCGGAGCGCGGCACCACGATCAACGTCGGGCTGATCAACGGCGGCACCGGTCGCAACGTGGTGGCCGGCCGGGCGACCTGCGAGATCGACATCCGCATCCAGGACCCGGCCGAGATGGCCCGCATCGACGCCGGTTTCCGCGAGCTGGCGGTGGCCGACGACCGCATCCGGGTGGAACTCACCGGCGAGTGGAACCGCCCGCCGATGAACCCGAACCCGCTCTCGGAGAAGCTGTTCGCGCACGCCCAGGCGGCGGCGCAGGAGCACGGCCGGGTGCTGGAGGGCACGTCGGTCGGTGGCGTGAGCGACGCGAACTTCGTGTCAGCGCTGGACAAACCGGTCCTCGACGGCCTCGGCGCGGTCGGCTCCGGCCCCCACGCCCGCGACGAGCACGTGATCCCGAGCGAGTGCCCCGGCCAGATCGCCACCCTCGCATCCCTGATCAGCAGCCTCCGCAACTTCTGACCGGAACCGCCCAGCAGCGAGGAGATCCCCGTGTTGCCCGCAGAACTCGCCGCCCTGTCCGGCCTCGAACTGATGCGCTGGGTGCAGGCCGAACGGCCCACCGACATCCCGTCCATCGGCCGGCTCCTCGGCATCCGGTTCGACGAGGTCGAGCACGGCCGCATCGTCCTGTCCCTGGACACGCGCCCGGACTTCGCCAACCCGCTGGGCACCGTCCACGGCGGCATCGCGGCGACCATGCTCGACTCGGCGATGTCCTGCGCGGTGCACACCACGCTGCCCGCCGGGGTCAGCTACACCACCTTGGAGCTCAAGGTGAACTACATCCGAGCCGCGAAGACCGACGGCAGCACGCTCACCGCCGAAGGCACCGTCATCCACGGCGGGCGCAGCACAGCCACAGCGGAGGGGAAGGTCCTCGACGAGAGGGGCAAGCTCATCGCCCACGCCACCACCACGTGCCTGATCCTCACTCCCGGGAGCTGACGGCCGGTTTCCGGGCTGACAGTCGTTCGACGATGCCGAGCTTGAAGCGGTCTGTTTCCTCCAGCTCCAGGCCGGCGGCGCGGACCAGCGGCAGCGGGCGGCGGCGGAAGTGCTCGCCGCCGAGCGGAACAGCGACCAGGTCCGCTGCTCGCTGCACGAGGCGCGCCGGCCACGACGTGCTCTCCACGTGATCGAGCAGCAGGAGCTTCCCGCCCGGCCGCAGGACCCGCGCCATCTCGGTGATCGCCTGCTCCTCGTCGGGAATCGCGCACAGGCCGAAGGTGCACACCACGGTGTCGAAGGTGGCGTCCGGGAACGGCAGGTCCTGCGCATCCCCTTCGCGCAGGTCGACCGGCACGTCCAGGTCCCTCGCGCGCTGCCGCGCGAGGTCCAGCATCTGCGGGCTCCACTCGATGCCGGTCAGCCGGACGTCGCTGCGGTAGGCGGGGATGTTGAGGCCGGTGCCGATGGCGACCTCCAGGACCTCGCCCTCCGCGCGGGAGCACACCCACCTCCGGCTGCCCGGCGCCATGAACCGCTCGAAACGGCCCATCATCTTGTCGTAGCCGCTCGCGGATCGGTCCCAGTAAGCGCGCCACCGCTGGGCGCGGTCCCCATCGACTCCCATGCCCCGACGTTACCGGCGAAGGTCCCGTTCCGGTCGCACAGCGGGAAATCCGGTCAGCGGTCCTGCGTGGGGAGGAACTTCGGCGGGCGCCAGGCCGCCAACTCCCGCTCGACCGCTGCCGCGAGGGACAGCAGGGCGGAGTCCTGCTGGTCACCGGCCATCAGCAGCAGGCCCACCGGGAGCTCGCCGACGGATCCCGCCGGTACCGAGGTCGACGGGTATCCCGCCACCGCGGCCGGGGTCGAGGACGGGATGACGTCGTCGTCTCCGCGCGCGCAGTCCGTGATCCAGGCGGGTGGGTTGGTCGGCGAGGCGATCGCGTCCAATCGGTGCTCGGCCACGGTCTCGTCGATCGAGCGCTTGGCCAGGTCCGTCAGCTCCGCGCGCATCGCCTGGTACTGCGGATCGGTGGTCGGCGGCGCGGTGAGGGCCTGCTCGAAGAGCTCCTGACCGGCGAAGCAGGTCTGCTCCTCCGGATGCCTGCGGTTGAACTCGATGAGCTCGGCGAGGTCCTGCGGACCTTCCCGAGTCGCCAGGTAGGCGTCGATGTCGCGGTGGAATTCGCTGAGCAGCGCGGGGAATTCGAGCTCGTCGAGCCGGTCCTGGTAGGGCGGGGTCACCTCGACCACCTCCGCGCCCGCCGCGCGGAACTTCTCCGCCGCGCGGGTCATCACCGCGTCGACCTCCGGGCCGAGCTCCGGCAGCCGCCACAGCCCGATGCGCTTGCCCGCCAGGTCACCGACCTGCGCGGTCACCTGCGGGGCGGCGAAAGTGGCCGGGTCGGCCGGATCCGGCCCCTGCAGCACGGCCAGGGTCAGGGCGGCGTCGATGACGTTGCGCGCCATGGGACCGGCGGTGTCCTGCTCCGACGAGATCGGCACCACCCCGGCGCGGCTGACCAGGCCCAGGCTCGGCTTGTGCCCGACGACGCCGTTCATCCCGGCCGGGCACACGATCGAACCGTCGGTCTCGGTGCCGATCGCCACCTGCGCCAACGATGCGGCCAGCGCCGCGCCGGAACCAGCCGACGAACCGCAGGGGTTGCGGTCGAGGACGTACGGGTTGCGGGTCTGCCCGCCGACGGCGGACCAGCCGGAAGTCGGTGCGGCGGCGCGGAAGTTGGCCCACTCGGAGAGGTTCGTCTTGCCGAGGATCACCGCGCCGGCGTCGCGCAGCCGGGTCACCAGCGTCGCGTCGGTGTCCGGTGGCGCACCGGCCAGCGCCAGCGAGCCGGCGGTGGTCGGCATGTCGCGGGTGTTCACGTTGTCCTTGAGCAGCACCGGGATTCCGTCCAGCGGGCCGAGCACCCGACCGGTCCGGTGCCGGACATCGCTGGCCGCCGCCTGCGCCGGCGCCTCCGGGTTCGTGCGCAGCACCGAGTTGATCTTCGGGTCGACGGTGCGGATCCGGTGCAGGTACGCGCTGGTCAACGCGCTCGACGTCAGCGAGCCGTCGGTCATCCGCTCCTGCAACTGCGGAATGGTGATGGTGTCGAGGTCGATCCCGAGCGCCGGGGCCGCCTCGGCCTCCCGCACGTCATTTGCACCCATGAACGTCCCTGCGGTGAGAGCGATGATCAGCGCGAGCGCGCCAGTCCTGCGCATGGGGCTCATCAGACTACGAAGAGATCACCCGTGCAAGCGAATTTCGACCCCCGCTGATCCACAGTTTCAATCGAAACTGTGCTTCCCCCTGCGTGGATTTCACAGTTTCAATTGAAACTGCACCCGACACGGAACCCGAACGGGTAAGCCTTCCGCACTGCCGACCTCCACGCATCTGGCTCGACGCAGGCCGACACGTGGTCGGTGTGTCGGTCCACGACATGCCGAGACCTGTGGACAGGTCGTCGTCGGTGTGGAGAACTTCCGCAAATTCAATGGAAATCGGAGGTCCGATTTCCATTGAATTTGCGG
>NZ_JBEOVY010000219.1:0-13040 GCF_040295745.1 Saccharopolyspora sp. NPDC002686 | reverse complement strand
AGCGACGCCGCGGCCAGCGCGTTGGCGACGTTGTGCGGGCCCGCCGGGTGCACGTCGGCGAGCGACGCGAGCACCGCGCGGTCGCCGAAGGCCCGGTCCACCAGTTCGCCGCCCTCGACGCCGAGCTGCCCCGACTCCGGCGAGCCGAGCGTGAAGGACACCGTCCGACCGGTCGCGGCGGCGACCAGGCGGGTCGACCACTCGTCGTCGGCGTTGGCGATGGAAACCGAGTTGCCCGCGTAGATCTTGGCCTTGGCGGCGCCGTAGGCGTCGAGGTCGCCGTGCCAGTCCAGGTGATCGGCGGCGAGGTTGAGCACGACGGCGGCGTGCGGCGCGAGCGACTCCGACCAGTGCAGCTGGAAGCTGGACAGCTCCACGGCCAGCACCTCGTGCCCGGCGCGGACCGCGTCGACCACCGGCAGGCCCACGTTCCCGCAGGCCACCACGTCGACGCCGGCGGCGCGCAGCACCGACTCCAGCATGCTGACGGTGGTGGTCTTGCCGTTGGTGCCGGTGACCGCGAGCCAGGTCGCCGGGGTCTCCTTCTCCTGGTCCAGGCGCCAGGCCAGCTCGACCTCGCCCATCACCTCGACGCCCGCAGCGGCCGAGGCCGCCAGCAGCGGCGCGTCCGGCCGCCAGCCGGGGCTGGTGACCACCAGGTCCGTGCCGGTCGGCGGCTCCGACAGACCGGGAACCAGCTCCGCGCCCTGCGACTGCAACGAGGCGAGGGCGGCGAGCCGATCGGCCGAACCGTCGGTGACGGTCACCGCGGCGCCTGCCGCGAGCAGCGCTTCAGCCGCCGAGCGGCCGGACAC
Source organism: Saccharopolyspora sp. NPDC002686 (assembly GCF_040295745.1). Lineage (NCBI taxonomy): Bacteria > Bacillati > Actinomycetota > Actinomycetes > Pseudonocardiales > Pseudonocardiaceae > Saccharopolyspora > Saccharopolyspora sp. NPDC002686. Next base: position 12,225 of record NZ_JBEOVY010000219.1, on the reverse strand, counting down.
CCCGGCCCCGGCCACCAGCACCTGCAATCCCTGGAACCGGCTTGCCACGCCGTCGTCTCCCAATCTCGTCGGTCCGCCGGCGCGAGCGGCGATGGCGGTTCTCACGACCATCGCCGCTCACACCAGCAGGTCACCTCGTCAGCGCCGCGGAAAGCCAATCCGCGTAGAACAGGCCCACGCCGAACATGCAGCTGATCCCGGCCAGCACCCAGAAGCGGATGATCACCGTGGTCTCGGCCCAGCCCGCCAGCTCGAAGTGGTGGTGGAACGGGGCCATCCGGAACAACCGGCGCCGGGTGGTCCGGAACACCACGATCTGCAGCACCACCGACAGCGCCTCGACCACGAACACGCCACCGATGATGATCATCAGCAGTTCGGTGCGGGTGGCCATCGACAGCCCGGCGAGCAGACCGCCGAGCGCCAGCGAACCGGTGTCGCCCATGAAGATCTTCGCCGGCGCGGCGTTCCACCACAGGAAGCCGACGCAGGCCGCCATCGCCGCGGCCGCCACCACCGCGATGTCCAGCGGGTCGCGCACGGTGTAGCAGCCCGGCGCCGGGCCGGACAGCGCGAAGCAGTCGTTGCGCAGCTGCCAGAACGCGACGAGCACGTAGGTCGCCAGCACCATCGCCGCGGTACCACCGGCCAGGCCGTCCATGCCGTCGGTGAAGTTCACCGCGTTCGACCAGCCGCTGATCGCCACGTAGGCGAAGATCACGAACCCGATCACGCCGAAGGAGATCACCGAGATGTCGCGCAGGAAGGACAGCTCGGTCGACGCCGGCGTCACGCCGTGCTCGTTCGGGAACCGGATGGCCAGCACCGCGAACAGCACCGAGGCCACCAGCTGGCCGACCAGCTTCGCGGTCTTGTTCAGCCCGAGGTTGCGCTGCTTGCGGATCTTGATGAAGTCGTCCAGGAACCCGACGATGCCCAGCGCGGTGGTCAGGCCCAGCACCAGCAGACCGGTGACCGTGGGCTGGTCGCCCATGATCAGGTGGGTGGCCAGGTAGCCGCACCACATGGCGACCAGGATCGCCACGCCGCCCATGGTCGGGGTGCCGCGCTTGGCGGCGTGCTGGCTCTGCACCTCTTCGCGGATCTCCTGGCCGAAGCCCTGCTTGGAGAAGACCCGGATCAGGTACGGGGTGAACAGGATCGAGACCACGAGGGCGACCGCGGCCGCCACCAGGATCGGCTTCACGTCGCCTGCCCCTCCGTCCCACCAGCAGCCAGCAAGGCCTCCGCGACCCGCCACAACCCGGCGGAGTTCGACGCCTTGGTCAGGACAACGTCACCGGGACGCAGCTCGGCGCGCAGCAGCGCGACAGCCGCATCGACGTCCGGCACCAGAACCGACTCCTCTCCCCACGACCCCTCCAGCGATGCCGACTGGTGCATCACCTGGGCCTGTTCGCCGACCACCACCAGCCGGTCGATGTTCAGCCGGACGACCAGCTGTCCGATCTCGTCGTGCGCTTCGGTCTCGGCCTCGCCGAGCTCGCCCATCGGCCCGAGCACCGCCCAGGCCCGGCCGGGACGGCCGCGGGTCATCGCGGCCAGCGTCTTCAGCGCGGCGCGCATCGACTCCGGGTTCGCGTTGTACGCGTCGTTGACGACCGTGACGTCGTCCGAGGTCTTGCTGACCTCCATGCGCCGCGCCGACATCCGCCGCACCGAGCCCAACCGCGCGGCGACCTCTTCGAGGCTCGCGCCGAGCTCCAGCGCGACCGCGGCGGCGGCCAGCGCGTTGCCGACGTGGTGCTCGCCGAACAGCGGCAACGTCACCCGCGCCGAGCCCTCGGCGGTGACCAGCGTGAACGTCGGCCGCGCCAGCTCGTCGACCGCGATGTCCTCGGCCCGCACGTGCGCGTCGGGACGCTCCCCGACCAGCACCACGCGCGCCTTGGTCCGCTCGGCCATCGCCGCGACCAGCGGGTCGTCGCCGTTGAGCACTGCGACGCCGTCCGCGGGCAGCGCCTCCGGCAGCTCGCCCTTGGCCTGCGCGATCGCCTCCTGCGAGCCGAACTCGCCGACGTGCGAGTGCCCGACGTTGAGCACCACGCCGATGCGCGGCGGCGCGACCTCGCACAGGTTCGCGATGTGCCCGACGCCGCGCGCGGAGAGCTCCAGCACCAGGTGCTTGGTGTTCTCGTCGGCGCGCAGCACGGTCCACGGGTGCCCGAGCTCGTTGTTGAACGAGCCGGGTGGCGCGACCGTCGGCCCCATCGGTGCCAGCAGCTGCGCGATCAAGTCCTTCGTCGACGTCTTGCCGGACGAGCCGGTCACGCCGACCACGGTGAGCTGCGGCAGGCGGTCGACCACGTACCTGGCCAGCTTCGCCAGGCCGGTCAGCACCGCGGCGCCGGAGCCGTCCTCGTCCCCGGCGAGCGCCAGCGCGCCGGAGCGGTCCGAGTCGGGGATCGGCGGCACCACGACCGCCGGCGCGTCGACCTCGCGCGCGGCGAGCACACCCACCGCACCGTCGGCGACGGCCTGCGCGGCGAAGTCGTGCCCGTCGACCCGTTCGCCCGGCACGGCCACGAACAGCCCGCCGGTCTCGACCTTGCGGGAGTCGAACTCGACGCCCGCGGTGACGGTCTCCGAACCTTCCGCACGATGAAGCCCGCCACCCACCGCACGCGCGATGTCAGCGAGGCTGAGCCGGATCAACTTGCCTCCACTCCGTCTTGCGGGCTCACCCGCACCCGGTCGGCTTGCGCGAACGCGACTCCGCGCCCGCTACGCCTCCTCGTGGACCTGCCCCCGACGAACATCGGTCCCTTCTGGGCCCCCAAGCCTATGGCGGAGCGCGGCGGCCAGTTCCTCCCGGTCGGAGAACGGGTGCACGACCCCCGCCACCTCCTGCCCGGTTTCGTGGCCTTTGCCTGCGACGACGACGATGTCCCCGGGCGCGGCCCGCTCGACCGCGGCGGCGATGGCGGCGCGCCGGTCGCCGATCTCGAGGACCTCGCCGCGTTCGCCGGCGGGCACCTCCTCGGCACCGGCCAGCATGGCGGCCCGGATCTCGGCCGGGTCCTCGCTGCGCGGGTTGTCGTCGGTGACGATCAGGAGCTCGGACCGGCGCGCGGCGGCCTCGCCCATCAGCGGCCGCTTCGCCACGTCCCGGTCGCCGCCGCAGCCCAGCACGACGATCACGTTGCCGTCGACCTGCGCGCGCGCCGCGTCGAGCACCGCGGACACGGCGCCGGGCTTGTGCGAGTAGTCCACGACGGCGGTGAAGTCCTGCCCGAGCGCGACCCGCTCCATCCGGCCGGGCACGTCGACCTCGGCCAGCCCGCGCTCGATCGCCCAGGTCGGCACGCCCGCCGCGTGCAGCGCACCGATGGCCAGCAGCGCGTTGGCGACGTTGAACGGACCGGGCAGCCGCAGCCGGATGTGCAGCTTGAGCTCGTCGGGTCCGTGCGCGGTGAAGGTCTGCTCGCCGGTGGCGAAGGCCTGCACGTCGGTGGCCGACCAGCTCGCGCTGCCCTCGGTGGACACCGTGATGGTGCTGTCCTTGACCAGGCGGCGGCCCCAGTCGCTGTCGACGCAGACCACCTCGTGCTCGGCGCGGCCGTCGAACAGCAGCGCCTTGGCCTGGAAGTAGTCCTCCATGTCGCGGTGGAAGTCCAGGTGGTCCTGGGAGAGGTTGGTGAACGCCCCGACGGCGAAGCGGGTGCCGGACACCCGGCCCATGGCCAGCGCGTGGCTGGAGACCTCCATCGGCACGAACGTGACCCCGTGCTCGACCATGACCGCGAGCAGCGCCTGCAGGTCGGGAGCCTCCGGGGTGGTGAACGCGCTGTCCAGGCGTTCCCCGGCGATGCGGGTCTCCACGGTGCCGACCAGCCCGGTGCAGAACCCGGCGGCCTGCAGCGCCGACTCCAGCAGGTAGGAGGTGGTGGTCTTGCCCGAGGTGCCGGTCACCCCGAGGATCTTCAGCCGGCTCGACGGATCGCCGTAGATCAGCGCCGAAGCGGTCCCGAGCACACCGCGCGGATCGTCGTGCACCAGCACGGCCACGCTGCCGTCGACGACGGCCGGGTGCTCGGCGAGCTCGGCCCGGTCGACGCCGGCCTGGTCGGTGAGCACCGCCACAGCACCGGATTCCAGCGCGCCCTGGGCGAAGTCCGCACCGTGCACGCGAGTACCGGGCAAGGCGGCGAACAGGTCACCGGGACGAACGTGCTGAGCACGCAGCGTCGCCCCGGACACCGGCACGTGGGCAGCGGACCGACCAGGGGCGCGAAGCACGCGCGCACCGATGTGATCGGCGAGTTTCTCGATCTCCACCGGCTCCACGTGGGAAGGGCGCGGCGGAGCTGTGGCAACCGCGGAAGGCACGTCGCGACAGGCTACCGGTACCCCCCGAGCCCGCATCCCCATGGTCGCCCCACCACCCACCCCACCCCGGCTGAACCGAAAGGACCAACCTCACCCGGTTCGCCGCTGGGCCGATCACCGGACGAGTAGAACTGCACCGGCCGCCGCTTTCCCGGAGGCACCTGCACCAGAGCATCAGCGCCACCTCGAGGCGATTCGAGGGGAACCAGGCACGAACGACAACGTCGAAGACCGGACGCCCGGAAAAGCGGTCAACCCGAAGTCGGATTTGCTGGAAGTCCACGTGGCCCCCGAATGGCGGGCCTACCCGTGCTGGACGATCACATCGGACGACGCGGTACGGGACAATCCCCCGCATTCCGCGCTGTCGAAGGACTGCGGAGTATCCGACTCCCTCCTCCGCGAGCTGGATGAATGGGACGAGGAGTTCCAAGCCATCTGGGACCCGAACGACCCGGCATCAGCCGCATTCCCCAGCGAAGAAGCCGAAAACCGATGGGTTGAACGCGGAAAGGAATTGGCACGCGAACTGGCGGCCGAACTGGGCCGCGACGTCCGCGTGACCTACGGCCACGAGAAGGAATTGATTCAGCCAGGGAAATCCCGCGAACAACGGAACGAGAACTGACCCGACGGTATTTCATCGACACCGCAGAGATCCCGCCGGACCTGCGGCTGCGGCACGATCTTGAAATTCGGCTTCTCCCGCCCCGGAATGCTCGACACCGGATTCCCCGACACCGAAGCCGACTGGGAAAGACGGGAATGGGAGTCGACCAGGCGGGGGTGCCCCGAACTGACCGGTTTGTGGTGTTAATCGGCTGTTCAGGGCATCTTGCTGGTGTTCGGCCGGGGTGATCGCTAGCGTGTGGCTCCTGAATGTTGCCTATCAACAACTTTCGGGAGGTTCTCGTGAAGATTCGACGTATTGCGCGATTAGCCGGCGCCTGCGGTGTTGGTGCGGCACTGGCCCTCGCCCCGCTCGCCAGCCCGGCCGTGCTCGCCGAGCCCGCTCCGCAGGCCGTTCAGGTCGCCTCACCCGGCGACGGCACCGCGCAGGGCGCCATCGATTGGTACAAGGCCCGCATCGGCGACAGCTCCCTCGAGGGCTACTGCGAGATGGCCGCCGAGAACTCCTACGGCACGACCGGCGTCTGGCCGTCCGCCATCGACCACTGGAACGGCGCCGTCAACGCCGGCAAGGCCCACACCGACGGCTCCACACCTCCCAAGGGCGCGTTCGTCTACTGGAACATCAGCCAGTACGGCCACGTCGGCATCGCCGACGGCAACGGCGGTTTCTACGCCACCAGCGTCGGAGGCGCGATCGGCCACGGCGACGACGTCTCCTACTACGACAACTACCTCGGCTGGAGCGACCCCCAGGTCCCAGGCCGCGGCTGACCCGCCTCACCTTCGTGCAGCGCAGGGGAAGTCTCGACCTGACCCGGAGTCGGGACTTCCCCGCGCCCACCTACCAGTGGAAGTGCCGACGCGCTTCAGCAGCGAAACGCGGCAGTTCGCAACGAGTTCCGAAGTGGGCCAAGAGAGCGTCAACGGACTGGGGCGGTTTGCGGTAAGCCTCGACCTGCCGCCGCAAACTGTCCAGAGTTTGCCGCGGATAGAGGTCCAGCTGGTCGAGCAGGAAGTCATCGGGGTGGACAGCTTCGACGTTGTAGTGGACGAGAGCCGAGGCAGGAAAGTCCCGGACGTTGTAGGTCACGATGACCGCAGCGCCGCCGCGGACGGCCGCCGCCAAAACGTGCCGATCTTTCTCATCACAGGTCATCTTGCAGGTCAGCGCTTCATAGCCCGTGACTTCAGCATTGGGGAACACACGCCGCATGTTCGCGATACGCCGGTCGACGGCAGGCTCACCAACGACCTCCGCGACGTTGCGGCGCAGCTCCCCAAGTATCTCGCTGCTCCACAACGGCCGATAGGTACCGGACACCGCCAAGCGCAGCAAGCTGTCGCAGAGGTACTGCGGAAAGAGCACGCAGGTGTCGAGGAGTGCGGGAAAACCGGTCACGGCACCTACCTGGTCCGGCGCGGCGTGTTGGCGTCGTAGAGACCCGAGTCCTCGCCGTCGGCGATCATCTCGTCGAGCGCGGCTTCGCCTTCTCGGCGACTGCGCTCCTGGTACTCGACGATGTCGGCGAGCCGGATTCGGCGGTGGCGCCCGCGAGTTCGCTCGCACGGAACCTCGCCGCTGTCCAGCAGGTTGATCAGGGTCGGCCTGCTGATTCCGAGGAGGTCCGCCGCTTCCTGGGTGGTGAGCATGGTGTTGTGCGGAGCGACGGTGATCGCCATCCCGTGCGACAGCGCCGTCACCACATCGCGCAGCAACTCGACGAGGCTTTCCGGCAACGGAGCCGGCGTGCCGTCAGGCCCGACGAGCACCAGCGAGCCCGGCTTCACATCGTCACCCGTCAGCATCCTGGCGAGCTCACCGAGGTGTTCGTCCGGCGCCTCCGGCGGTAGGACCGTGTGCTCCAACGTCGCTGTCATGACGCCTCCCGTTCTTCGCCCACCTCCATACTACGCAAATTCGCAAAATTCGAAACCGCTCCGTCGCCTCGGCTGAACCCGCGTCTCAGTGGCCGTCGCGGGGGACGTAGCTGCCGGTCTTGCCGACCAGGAAGTCCAGGTCCGCTCCTTCCGAGGCCTGGAGGACGTGGTCGTGGTACAGGCGCTGGTAGCCGCGCGGGTGCGGGTTGTCCGGCTCCTGCCACTCCGCTCGCCTGCGCTCCAGCTCCTCGTCCGGGATCTCCAGGTCGAGGCGGCGGTTGGGGACGTCGATGCTGATCAGGTCGCCGGTTCGGACGAAGGCCAGCGGGCCGCCCGCCGCCGCTTCCGGGGTGACGTGCAGGATCACCGTGCCGTAGGCGGTTCCGCTCATCCGGCCGTCGGAGATGCGCACGATGTCGTCGAAACCGCGGTCCTGGAGCTTCTTCGGCACCGGCACGTTCGCCACCTCCGGCATGCCGGGGTAGCCCTTCGGGCCCGCGTTCCGGACGACCAGCACCGTGTTCTCGTCGACGTCCAGGTCGTCGTCCTTGCACACCGCGTAGTACTCGTCGACGTCCTCGAACACCATCGCCGGGCCGCAGTGCTTCAGCAGCCGGGCCGACGCCGCGGACTGCTTGATCACCGCACCGCCAGGCGCCAGCGAGCCGCGCAGGACGGCGGTCCCGGTGCCGACGGCTTGGAACGGCTCGTCGAACGGGGTGATCACCTCGCGGTTGTGCACCTCCGCGTCTGCGATGTTCTCGCCCATCGACCGGCCGTTGACCGTGATCGCCGACCGCTCCACGAGGTCGCCGAGCTCCTTCAGGACCGCGGGCAACCCGCCCGCGTAGCAGAAGTCCTCCATCAGGAACTTGCCGCTGGGCTGCAGGTTCACCAGCGTCGGCACGTCGCGGGTGTCGGTGTCGAAGTCGTCGACGGTCAGCTCCACGCCGACCCGCTTGGCGATCGCGATCAGGTGCACGACGGCGTTGGTCGACCCGCCGATGGCCGCGTTGGCGCGGATGGCGTTGCGGAACGCGTCGCGGGTGAGCACATCGGACGGTTTGAGGTCTTCCTCGACCATCTCGACGATGCGCTGGCCGGTCTGCTGCGCGGCGGCGTAGCGGCGGGCGTCGACCGCGGGCCAGGACGCCGCGTACGGCAGCTGCATGCCCAGGGCTTCCACGATGCACGCCATCGTGGAGGCGGTGCCCATGGTCATGCAGTGCCCGTTCGAGCGGGACATGCAGCCCTCGATGAAGTAGCACTCGTCCTGCGTGATCCGCCCCGCCACCAGGTCGGCTTCCGCCTGCCACACCGCGGTTCCCGAGCCGATGTCGGTGCCCCGGTACTTGCCGTTGAGCATCGGGCCGCCGGTGAGCATCGCGGTCGGCAGGTCGACGCTGGACGCGGCCATCAGCAGACCCGGCGTGGTCTTGTCGCAGCCGGACAGCAGCACCACGCCGTCCAGCGGGTTGGCGCGGATGGTCTCCTCGGCCTGCATCGCCAGCAGGTTCCGGTAGAGCATCGTGGTCGGCCGCATCAAGGTCTCCCCCAACGCCATGTTGGGGAACTCCAGCGGGAACCCGCCGGCCTGCCACACCCCGCGCTTGACCGCCTCGGCGATCCGCTGCTGGTGGGCGTTGCAGGGCGCGAGCTCCGACCAGGTGGTCCCGATGCCGATCACCGGACGCCCGTCGAAGACCTCCTCGCTGTAGCCCTGGTTCTTCACCCAGGACCGGGCGGTCATCCCGGCCCTCCCGTGCGCTCCGAACCAACTCGCGCTGCGCCGCGGCATGCACCCCTCCTCGCCGAGTACCTGGCTGCGACGTAACCAGCTCGATCAGCAGGACGCAACGGCCCATCCGCGATTTCGAACAGCGATTGCTATACCGAACGGCCGATTGACTCGCGCCGAATGGCACCCCTAGGCTCGTGATCCGCATTACGGACAGTGTTCGAAATTTCGTACCACTACCTCGACGAGGAGGCAGGGTGCACACCGGCGAACGGGCGTCCGACGAGGCGCTGACCACCGCAATCCGGCACGTCATGGTCCGACTGCTGCCGTTCCTGCTGTTCATGTACGTCATCGCGTTCCTGGACCGCGTGAACATCGGGTTCGCCAAGGAGGAGTTCCAGGCGCACACCGGCATCTCCGAAGCGTCCTACGCGCTCGGCGCCGGGCTGTTCTTCATCGGGTACGCGCTGTTCGAGGTGCCCAGCAACCTGATCATGATGCGGGTCGGCGCCCGCTGGTGGATGTGCCGGATCATGGTCACCTGGGGCCTGATCTCCGCCGCGATGGCCCTGGTCAACGACGAGTTCCTGTTCTACCTGCTGCGGTTCCTGCTCGGCGTGGCCGAAGCCGGTTTCTTCCCCGGCGTCATCCTGTTCATCACCCACTGGGTTCCGCACGCCTACCGGGCGCGCTGCAACGCGCTGTTCTACTTCGGCATCCCGCTCGCCTCGGTGCTGGGCGGTCCGCTGTCCGGGCTGCTGCTGGAGCTCGACGGCGTGGCCGGTTTCCTCGGCTGGCAGTGGATGTTCGCGGTGGAGGGCCTGATCGCCTGCGCGGTCGGGGTGTGGGCGTTCTTCTACCTGGACAACAAGCCGGCCGACGCGAAGTGGCTGACCCCGGACCAGCGCGACGCGCTGCAGAACGCGGTCGACCGGGAAGCGGAGGCGAAGCAGGCGCACGGCCCGCACCGGCTGCGGAGCGCACTGCTCGATCCGCGGGTGCTGTACTTCTGCCTGATCTACTTCCTCATCCAGTGCAGCGTGTACGGCATGACCTTCTACCTGCCGACGCAGGTCGCGGACGCGGTGGGCAGCAAGGTCGGACTGCTCGTCGGCCTGGTCACGGCGATCCCGTGGACCATCGCGCTGCTGGTCAACATCGCGGTGTCCACCAGCGCCGACCGCCTGGCCCAACCGAAGAAGCGCTTCGTCGCAGCGGCGTGCGTGGCGGGCGGCTCGGTCGGCATCGCGGCCTCGGCCTACTTCGCCAGCCCGGTCCTGGCGATAGCCGGCCTGTCGATAGCGGCGGCCGGATACATCTCGGTCCAACCGGTCTTCTGGACCTTCCCGGCGGCCTACCTGACGGGAACGGCGGCAGCAGCGGGCATCGGCCTGATCAACTCGCTGGGCAACCTGGGCGGCTTCGTGGCCCCGGTCGCCAAGAACTGGGTCCAAACCACCCTCAACTCCCCCTCCGCAGGCCTCTACCTCCTGTCCGGCTGCGGCTTCGCAGCAGCAGCCCTCTTCCTCACCCTCTCCCGAACCAAAACCCCGGCCGAGAACCCCCATATCAGAACAAAACCCTGACCCGACGTCCGAGCATTCAGGCACAGCGCGGCTTGATATACCTGGCTCGCACCGCGAAGGCCTGGGGGGACGTGCATGACCGAGGCGTCGGCCTGCAACGCCGATCCGAACGAGCTGTGGAACCTGGGTCAATGCTTCGACGTGGACCGAGCCTGGGCACCACGTCCCACCCCCGATCTCCACCGGATCCCGTTCGGGGTGGATGACGCAGGACGACCGGTCGAGCTCGACTTCAAGGACTTTCAGCACGTCCTGTGCATCGGTGCCACCGGCTCCGGCAAGTCGGAACTGCTGCGCACCACCGTGCTCGGCCTGATGGCCACGCACCCGCCGACCGACGTCAGCTTCGTGCTGGCCGAGTTCATGGGGGCCGCCACCTTCTCGGAGTTCGAGCACACGCCGCACGTACCCGCCGTCGCCTCCGACTTGTGCAGCGCGCCGTCGCGGGTCGCCAGGTTGTGCGAGGTGTTGTGCGGCGAGTTGAACCGCCGCACGGAGCTGCTGAAATCCTCCCAAGCGGAGAACTTCGGGGAATACCGACAGAAGCGGCAGTTCGGCGATCCTGCCTGCGCACAACCGTTGCCTGCGCTGTTAGTGGTCCTCGACGAGTTCAGCGAGATGCTGGCGATGCATCCGATGCTCGCCGACGTCCTGCAGGTAGTCGGTCGGTTGGGCAATTCGCTGGGGGTCCACATGCTCCTCGCATCACAACGGCTCGAGGAGGCGAAGAACCAGGCATTCGAGCACTTCATCACCTGCCGCATCGCCCTGCGGACCTTTAGCGCCGGAGAATCCCGCTCGGCGATCGGAGTCCCCGATGCCTCGACTCTGCCAACAGAACCGGGGCTCGGATACCTCCGCACCTCGAACGGCATCACGAAGTTCAAGACCGCTCATGTCTCCCACGGACCGCCCGACCAGACCCTGCTGAGCAACGTGCTGTCCGACGTCCGGGGCAAAGCTCCTGCATCGCGGAGCATCTGGCTCCCACCGCTGGCCGCGCCGCTCACGTTGGACGCTCTGCTCCCGCAGCTGCGGCACACCGATGATCGGGGCTGCCCGGTAGATGTGCGCCCGAAGCTCGGCCCGTTGCGAGTGCCCGTGGGGCTGCTCGACGTCCCGTTCCACCACCGCCAGAGCCCGATGGTGCTGGACCTGGACGGGCACGGCGCGATCGTGGGCGCTGCCGGTTCGGGGAAGTCCACCGCGATGTGCACTCTCGCGGCGTCGCTGGCCTTGACCCACACGCCTCGAGAAGTCCAGCTCTACTGCGTCGACCTCGGAGGCGGTTCGCTGGCGCAGTTGCGCGATCTGCCGCACGTCGGCGCTGCCATCGAGCAACCCGATATCCACCCGGTGCAGCAGATCATCTTCGAGTTGAAGGCCTTGCTGACCATGCGGCAGAAGGGCTTCTGCCAACTGCAGGTGAACGGCATGGCGGACTTCCGCGCGCGCAAGCTGCGCGGCGCTCTGCCCCAGGACCCGTACGGCGACGTGTTCTGGCTGGTGGACAACTGGCAAGCGTTCCGCACGGCGTTCGGGGTCCTGGAGAACGAGGTGCACCACCTGGTCGAAGCTGGCGCGGCGTACGGCATCCACGTGTTCATCACCGCCGAAAGGTGGGCCGAGATCGACCCTGAACTGCGAGAACTGCTGCACACCCGGGTCGAGATGCGGCTGAGCGACCCGAGCGAATCGCAAGTCGACTCGTCAGCAGCCGAGCATGTCCCGCCCCGCGAACCTGGCTGAGGGCTGCACCCGGACAAGCTCCACTTCCTCACCGCGCTACCCCGCCTCGACAGCACTGAGGTGGCTGCTCGAATCCGGGCTGAGGAAGCTGCTGCGGAGAAGGAACGGCGGTACCCCCGGCCGGCGATGGAGATCTGCGCCGAATCCCGAGCCGACGGCGTCGCAGACCTGGTCGACCGGGTGCGGGGCAGCTGGCGAGGACAACCCGCTCCGTCCAGGCGCTTGCTCCGTCCCTAGCAGGGACCATGTGCATGAGGGGCGTGCTGCCGAGCAGCACGCCCCTCATCT
>NZ_JBEOVY010000218.1:0-13106 GCF_040295745.1 Saccharopolyspora sp. NPDC002686 | reverse complement strand
GGTCGACTTCGTGCGAAGTCGACCGCCACCCGACGGCTCAGGACTGGTAGGCGTCCAGGGGCGGGCAGGAGCAGACCAGGTTGCGGTCGCCTCGGGCGCCGTCGATGCGGCGGACCGGCGGCCACACCTTCGCCACGTCGGTGCCCAGCGGGTAGGCCGCCTCCTCGCGGGAGTAGGCGTGGTCCCAGTCCTTGGCCAGGCACTCGGCCGTGTGCGGGGCACCGACCAGCGGGTTGTCGTCGGCCGGCCACTGCCCGGCGACCACCTTGTCGATCTCCGCGCGGATCGCGATCATGGCCTCGCAGAAGCGGTCCAGCTCGGCCAGGTTCCTGCTCTCGGTCGGCTCCACCATCAGCGTGCCGGCCACCGGGAACGACATGGTCGGCGCGTGGATGCCGTAGTCGGCCAACCGCTTGGCCACGTCGTCCACGCTGATGCCGCTGGTCTTGCTGATCTGGCGCAGGTCCAGGATGCACTCGTGGGCGACGAACCCGCCCTTGCCGGTGTAGAGCACCGGGAAGTAGTTGTTGAGCCGCCGCGCCACGTAGTTGGCCGCCGCGACCGCGGTCAGCGTCGCGCGCCGCAGCCCGTCGGCACCCATCATCCGCACGTAGGCCCACGAGATCGGCAGGATCGAGGCGCTGCCCCACGGAGCCGCGCTGATCGGGCCCACCCCGGTCTCCGGGCCGGCCGCCGGCTGCAGCGGGTGGTTCGGCAGGAACGGCGCCAGGTGTTCGCGCACGCCGATCGGGCCGACGCCCGGGCCACCGCCGCCGTGCGGGATGCAGAACGTCTTGTGCAGGTTCAGGTGCGAGACGTCGGAGCCGAACTTGCCCATCCGGGCCAGGCCGATCAGCGCGTTGAGGTTCGCGCCGTCGACGTAGACCTGCCCGCCGGCGTCGTGCACGAGACCGCACACCTCGCGCACGGTGTCCTCGTAGACGCCGTGCGTGGACGGGTAGGTGATCATGATCGCGGCGAGGTCGTCGGCGTGCTCGGCGACCAGCTCGCGCAGGTGGTCCAGCTGGATGTTGCCCTGCTCGTCGCAGCGCACCACGATCACGCGCATCCCGGCCATGACCGCGCTGGCCGCGTTGGTGCCGTGCGCGCTGGCCGGGATCAGGCACACGTCCCGGTCGGCCGCACCGCGGCTGCGGTGGTAGGCGCGGATGGCCAGCAGACCGGCGAACTCGCCCTGGCTACCGGCGTTGGGCTGCAGGCTCACCGCGTCGTAGCCGGTGACCTCGGCCAGCCAGGTCTCCAGGTCCTTGACCAGCGACAGCAGGCCCTCGGCGTCCTGGGCGGGCGCGAACGGGTGCAGCGAACCGAACTCCGGCCAGGTGATCGGCTCCATCTCGGCGGTCGCGTTGAGCTTCATCGTGCACGACCCCAGCGGGATCATGCTGCGGTCCAGCGCGACGTCCTTGTCCGACAACCGCCGCAGGTAGCGCAGCAGCGAGGTCTCCGAGTGGTGGGTGTGGAACACCGGGTGCGTCAGGTACTCGGAGGTGCGCAGCAGCGCCTGCGGAAGCGCGTCGGAGGTCTGCGCGTCGAGCTCGTCGACGTCCACGCCGTCGATGCCGAAGGCCTGCCACACCGTCGCCAGGTTCGCGCGCGTGGTGGTCTCGTCGCAGCTGATGCCCACCTGGTCGGCGTCGATGCGCCGCAGGTTGATGCCTCCGCGCCGCGCCGCGGACACGACCTCGTCGGCCCGCCCCGGCACCTTGACGACGACCGTGTCGAAGAAGTCCTGGTGCAGCACCTCGACACCGCCGCGCCGCAGCTGCTCGGCCAGCACGGAGGCCATCCGGTGCGCGCGGGTCGCGATCGCCTTCAGCCCGGCCGGACCGTGGTAGACGGCGTACATCGACGCGATCACGGCCAGCAGGACCTGCGCGGTGCAGATGTTGCTGGTCGCCTTCTCGCGGCGGATGTGCTGCTCGCGGGTCTGCAGCGCCAGGCGGTAGGCCTTGCTGCCGTCGGCGTCGACGCTCACACCGACCAGCCGACCGGGCAGCTGCCGCTCGAATCCCTTGGCCACGGCCATGAATCCGGCGTGCGGGCCACCGAAGCCCATCGGCACGCCGAAGCGCTGGGTGTTGCCGACGACCACGTCCGCGCCGATCTCACCGGGCGCGCGCAGCAGCGTCAGGGCCAGCAGATCGGACGCCACCACGACCTTCGCGCCGCGCTCGTGCGCGTCGGCGATGAGCTGCTCGTGGTCGCGCACCGCACCCGAAGCGCCCGGGTAGGACAGCAGCGCGCCGAAGAACTCGCCCTCGGGCAGCCCCGCCGACAGGTCGGCGACGACGACCTCGATGCCCAGCGGCTCAGCGCGGGTCTGGATGACCGCGATGGTCTGCGGCAGCGTGTCGGAGTCGACCAGGAAGCGCGGCGACTTGGACTTGCCCGCGCGGCGCACCAGCGTCATGCCCTCGGCCGCGGCGGTCGCCTCGTCCAGCATCGACGCGTTGGCCACCGGCACCCCGGCCAGGTCGGCCACCATCGTCTGGAAGTTCAGCAGCGCTTCGAGGCGGCCCTGCGAGATCTCCGGCTGGTACGGCGTGTACGCGGTGTACCAGGCCGGGTTCTCCAGCACGTTGCGCAGGATGACCGGCGGGGTCGTGGTGCCGTAGTAGCCGAGCCCGATCATCTCGGTGTGCGGGTGGCAGCGGCGCGCGAGGTCGCGCAGCTCGGCGAGCGCAGCGGTCTCGGTGGCCGGTTCCGGCAGCGCCAGGCGTAGGTCGTCCTCGCGGATCGCGTCCGGCACCGCGCTGCGGCCCAGCTCCTCCAGGGAGCCGACGCCGATCACGTCGAGCATGCGGGCCAGTTCGGCCGGGGACGGCCCGACGTGCCGGTCGGCGAACGGCGTGCCGTGCTCCAGAGCGGCCAGGGGGATGCGGTCGTGGGTCACGTCGGACATCGCCAAACCTCAATCATCGCGGCGAACACAAGGGCGGCAGTGCAGCCAGTACTGCGCTGCTCTCCCCCTCTGTCACCGTCCGCGAAGCGAACGCCTGAGAGCTTCACCCGGGGACCGGGCTTGCACCGTCGGCGGGTGGTGCCAGCGATGGCACCGCCTCTTTCCAGAGGTATCTCGCCCGTGCGGTCCAGGTGGCCTGAGAGGTTGTCGGGGAGGTTTGCTCCTTCGGCGCCGACCGCGGCTAGGCCGGGCCGGACTCTCCCGCACGGGGTCGGCGATGTGTCGCAGCCTACCCGATCAGGCGGCCCGAACGGACCTCCGATGCGAGCTGCGGCACAGTCTTCCGATCTTGGCCGGGGCTGGTCAGCCGGTCTCGGCCTGGCGGTCCCGGCGGCGGCGGGACAGCTCGTCCTCCGCCTGCACCATCTCACCGCCGTCGGCCCGCTCGGCCGGGAACTCGTGGATGGTGCCGCTGATCTCGCGCATCGCACCGCTGACGGCGATGCCGAACACGCCCTGGCCACCCTGCAGCAGGTCGACCACCTCCTCGGGAGAGGTGCACTCGTAGACCGTCGTCCCGTCGCTGAACAGGGTCAGCCGCGCCAGGTCCTCGACGCCGCGGTTGCGCAGGTGCTCCACCGCGACCCGGATGTTGTGCAGCGATACCCCGGTGTCCAGCAGCCGCTTGACCACCTTGAGCACCAGGATGTCCTTGAACGAGTACAGCCGCTGCGAGCCGGAACCGGCCGCACCGCGGATCGACGGGCCGACCAGCTTGGTGCGCGCCCAGTAGTCCAACTGGCGGTAGGTGATGCCGGCGATCTGGCAGGCGGCCGGGCCCCGGTAGCCGACCAGTTCATCCGGCAGCGAGGCGTCTGGGAACAGCCCACCCTGCTCCGCGGCAGCATCCCCGTTGGACGCTTCCTCGACCACGCCTGCCTCCCCTCGTCCGGCTTGCCGCCGACGACGATCACCAGCGCCCGAATCGGTTGCGATCAGGGCCGCGAACACCCCGCCGACGGCCAGCGGTGCAGCACCGCCGCATCGGCAGTTCACCCGCTGAATCACATCGGGGCAATTTCGCGTAACCCGACGGTATGCCTGCCTCGCGAGGAGGTCAACGCGACGCGCGGGCGCCGGGACGACCCGGCCCCCGCCTGCAGGTGCGAGCGGGGGCCGGGTCACATCTCGGGTCTGCGGTGCGTCAGGTGTCCGCGCCGCGGAAGTCCTCGGGAGAGACGGAGTCGAGGAACTCGCGGAACTTCTCCACCTCGTCCTCCTGCTCGTCCGGGATGATCAGCCCGGCTTCGTCCAGCACCGACTCGTCGGCGTGGATCGGCACCCCGATGCGCAGCGCCAGCGCCACCGAGTCGCTCGGTCGCGCCGAAACCCGCACGTCCCCGTCGAACACCAGCTCGGCGAAGAAGGTGCCTTCCTGCAGATCGGTGATCCGCACCTGCTCCAGATCGCGCCCCAGGGCGCCGATGACGTCCTTGAGCAGGTCGTGGGTCAGCGGCCGCTGCGGTCGCACGCCCTGCTGCTCGAGCGCGATGGCCGTCGCCTCCACCGAGCCGATCCAGATCGGCAGGTAGCGCTCGCCGTTCGCCTCGCGCAGCAACAGGATCGGCTGGTTGGCTGGTAGTTCCACTCGCACGCCGACGACGCGCATCTCGCTGCTCATCGTCACATCGCCTCCTCCAGCGCGCCGAAGCGTGACATCCCCGTCGAGGATCGCGCACCGACGCCTCCGACGCTACCCGCGATACGGCGGCTACGCCCAATCCCTCCGGCGGCCTGGTCGACCACCGCTGTCGCGGCTTGCCCGCTCGGGCACCTGATCCGAACGCCGGGTCCGAACCGCTGGCTGAGCTCGTCATCGAGCATTACCAGCACGATACACCGCTGCGGTCCCTCGGGACCGCTGGAAATGAAGCCGCTGGAACGGGAAAACCGGTTGCGGCGTCGAGAAATTCCCCCGCCGCGGATGTCATCGACCCCGGTCGCGCAAGTACCGCGACGCGCCAGCGGGGCGACGCCTCGTCGGCGCCGCCCCGCTGGCGGGTCGGAAGTCGAATCCGGCGGCTCAGCGGCCGCCGTCGATCGGCCCGGTCAGGAAGACCAACCGGAACTTGCCGATCTGCACCTCGTCACCGTTGGCGAGCACCGAGGTGTCCACCGGTTCCCGGTTGACGTAGGTGCCGTTGAGGCTGCCGACGTCGACCACCACGAAGTCGTTGCCCTCGCGCCGGAACTCTGCGTGCCGGCGGGAAACCGTGACGTCGTCGAGGAAGATGTCGCTGTCCGGGTGCCGTCCCGCGCTGGTGGTCTCGCGGTCCAGGAGGAACCGCGAACCCGCGTTGGGACCGCGCTTGACCACCAGCAGGGCGGACCCCGCGGGCAGTGCGTCGACCCCGGACGCGGCGGCGGGCTCCGGGGCCGGGCTCTCGGGGCTTTCCTGCTCCGAGAGGAAGGGCCTGAAGACCGAGGTGGTCTCCGGTGACTGCTCTGGCGGAACGTCGCCGTAGCCGCTGTTCTGGCTCACCTGAGCTCTCCTCCACGCGGATAGATCGTGCCAAGTAGGTACCCAACGTACCGTGCCTGGGCAGGCGCGGGACGCGGGACTCCCGACATTCTCGTCGCCGACCCCGACAGATCGACGATCATGCCTGGTCGATCACCTTCTGATAGGCCTCGGCGTCGAGCAGACCGGCCAGTTGGTCCGGTTCGGCGAGCTTGATCTCGACCATCCAGCCGTCACCCTGCGGGGCCGAGTTGACCAACTCCGGTTGGTCCTCGAGCCCGTCGTTGCGCGCGGTGACCTCACCGGTGACGGGGGCGTAGATGTCCGAGACGCTCTTGGTCGACTCGACCTCGCCCATGGAGTCCCCGGCGGCGACCTGCTGGCCCACGTCCGGCAGCTGCACGAACACCACGTCGCCGAGCTGCTGCTGGGCGTAGTCGGTGATCCCGATGCGCACGGTGTCCTCGCCGGTGCGCTGGACCCACTCGTGCTCTTCGGTGTACTTGATCTCGTCCGGGGCCGCCACGTGGTCCCGCCTTCCTCGTCCGCTGCTACTTGGATCACCGATCGCGCACTGCGGGCGTGATCGGCTCGGCGAGCGTATGCACCGCGCAGCACCGCCCGCAAGACGGCTCGCGGCGGCGCGGGAGGAGTGCGCTGTCGGCCGAATCGACGTCAGCCATTCAGCGCAGGCGAGATCTCAGGCTGTTCTCGAACGCGCTTGGTGGACCGCCGCCACGACCTGGCCGAGGTAGAGGATTCCGGCCCACAGGTACAGCGCGCCGCCCCAGCAGGTGAAGGCGTAGGCGATCGGACGCACCACTTCGGACAGCGGGAATTCCTCCTGCACCAGCAACAACAGCGGGAACGCGTACATCAGGCAGAACGTCGCGGCCTTGCCGAGGTAGTGCACTTCGGGCGGCTCGTAGCCGTGCCAGCGCAGCACCGGCAGGCACAACGTCAGCACCACGTCCCGCAGGACCAGTGCGGCGGCGACCCACCAGGGCACGACGTCCCGGAGCACGAAGGCGATCAGGGTGGCGATGATGTAGAGCCGGTCGGCGGCCGGATCGAGGAGTTCGCCGAGGCGGCTGTACTGGTTCAGCCAGCGGGCGAGCTTGCCGTCGAGCCAGTCGGTGGCCCCGCTGATCACCAGCACCAGCAGGGCGAGCAGGTCGGCCTTCGGGCCGAGCAGCAACCACAGGAACAGGGGTACTCCGGCGAGGCGGAGCACGCTGAGCAGGTTCGGCAGTGTCCACCATGGATCGGCCCACACCCCGGCGGCGGCTTCGCGGATCCGGGCTATGCCGGGATCCGGGCGGCCATCCTGCGGGTGGCCGGAGTTGTCCCCGTGCCCTCCGCTCGTGGTGTTCTCCGTGGTGCGCTCGGCGTCCTGCACCACGAGCCTCCCCTGAATGGTTGTGCGTACTACCCCAGATGCACGGATGCGCATCCCCTCGGGGTCAGGATCTCACATTCGGCGCACAACACACTTGGCGGCCGGACTCCCCCGCGCTTCGAGCAGATCGGGCGGGGCGCGCGGCGGGAGTCCGGAGCCACCACGACTAGGAGGCCGGGGTGCGGCTCCAACCGCGGCGGCAGAGCTCGGCATCGGTGAGGAACCGCGCCCGCCCGCGGTCGTCCACGCCGGCCCAGGGAGCGCCGGCAGCGCCTTCGCGCACGTAGGAATGTCCACCGCTCCACACCACGCTGCAGGGCGCGGTGGGAAGGTCGGCCGTGGTGGCCGTGCGGGATTCGAACTGGGCGGTGGACGCCTCGGCGGACCGGGCCGGTTCCGTGCTCATCGTTGCAGCACCTCCGTTTTCTGATTCTGTTGTCGGCGCGCGGCGCCTTTTTGTTAGCCCGATCTCAGACTCGCTCCCGATTGTGATCCAGCACGCACTCCACGTCGCGCCGAATCGGTTTCGCAGCGCCCAGCGGACACGTTCCGTCGCCGAACTGCACTCCGCGACCAGCCGGGCACTACGTCCGGCCGAACTCGGCGGTACCGCTCGGCGGTCAACGGCCGTTTCCGGTGTGGCAGAACGTGTTCCGGGTGCGGCAGAGCACCAGCGCGACGTGCGTCGTCCCGGGGTTCCGACGCTCTGCCGGCGAAACCCTGGCGCCCGGGGTGGTTGTGCGGTAGGACGTCAGGCAACTGGCGGCGGACGCGGGAGGTAGTTGGTCATGGGTGCGTATGCCGAGGCCCACCGGCGGAGTTTGACCGACCCGGAGGGTTTCTGGCTCGACGCGGCGAAGGCGATCGACTGGGTGCGCGAACCGTCGCGCGCCCTCGACGGCGACGCCGACCCGTTCTTCCGCTGGTTCCCCGACGGGGAGCTCAACACCTGCTTCAACGCGCTGGACCGGCACGTCCGCGACGGCCGCGGCGACCAGGACGCGCTGATCTGGGATTCGGCGATGACCGGTCAGGTGCTCCGCTGGACCTACCGGGAGCTGCTGGAGCGGGTGGCGCTGTTCGCCGGGGCGCTGCGAGCGCAGGGCGTGGAGCGCGGTGACCGCGTGGTGCTCTACCTGCCGATGATCCCCGAGGCGGCGATCGCGATGCTGGCCTGCGCCCGCATCGGCGCGGTGCACTCGGTGGTCTTCGGCGGTTTCGCGCCGAAGGAGCTCGCCGCGCGGATCGAGGACGCCCGGCCCACCGTGGTCGTCGCGGCGTCCTGCGGGCTGGAGCCGAACCGGGTCGTGGAGTACAAGCCGATCGTCGACGAGGCGCTGCGGACGACCGCGCACCAGCCGCGGCGGGTGATCGTGCTCCAGCGCGAGCAGGCCCGCGCCGAGCTCGGCGAGCGGGACGTTGACTGGGACGACGCGCTGGCGCAGGCCGAACCGGCCGAGTGCGTCCCGGTCAAGGCGACCGATCCGCTGTACGTGCTCTACACCTCCGGCACCACCGGCCGCCCGAAGGGCGTGGTGCGCGACAACGGCGGGCACGCGGTGGCGCTGCGCTGGTCGATGGCCAACATCTACGACATCGGTCCGGGCGACGTCTTCTGGACCGCCTCCGACGTCGGCTGGGTGGTCGGCCACTCCTACATCGTCTACGCGCCGCTGCTGACCGGGGCGACGACGGTGGTCTACGAGGGCAAGCCCGTCGGCACGCCGGACGCCGGCGCGTTCTGGCGCGTCATCGCCGATCACGGCGTCAAGGCGCTGTTCACCGCGCCCACCGCGTTCCGGGCGATCAAGCGGGTGGATCCGGACGCCGAGCTGCTGGCGGAGCACGACCTGTCGAGCCTGGAGACGTTGTTCCTGGCCGGTGAGCGGCTGGATCCGGAGACCTACCACTGGGCGTCGGAGAAGCTCGGCGTGCCGGTCATCGACCACTGGTGGCAGACCGAGACGGGCTGGCCGATCTGCGCGAACCTGCGCGGGATGGAGCCGATGCCGGTCAAGCCGGGGTCGCCGACGGTGCCGGTGCCGGGCTACGACGTGGTGGTGCTGGACCAGGCGGGCGACCCGCTGCCGCCGGAGACCGACGGTGCGATCTGCATCCGGCTGCCGCTGCCGCCGGGCACGCTGCCGACGTTGTGGGGCGCCGACGAGCGGTTCCGCGAGTCGTACCTGTCGCGCTACCCCGGCTACTACCTCACCGGCGACAACGGCTACGTCGACGCCGATGGGTACGTGTTCGTGATGGGCCGCACCGACGACGTGATCAACGTGGCCGGGCACCGGTTGTCCACCGGTTCGATGGAGGCGGTGCTGGCGGCGCATCCGGCGGTCGCCGAGTGCGCGGTGATCGGGGTCCACGACTCGTTGAAGGGCCAGGTGCCGCGGGGGCTCGTGGTGCTCAAGTCCGGTGTGGACATCGATCCGGAGAGGCTGCGCGCGGAGCTGGTCGCGGCGGTGCGCGAGCAGATCGGGCCGGTGGCGGCGTTCCGCGAGGTGGCGGTGGTCGACGGGCTGCCGAAGACTCGCTCGGGCAAGATCCTGCGCAAGTCGATGCGCGAGATCGCCGACACCGGCGAGACCAAGGTGCCCTCGACCATCGAGGACCCCGCGGTGCTGGACCGGCTGCGCCCGGCGCTGCGCGGCGAGTGATCGGAGGTCTCAGCCGCGCAGCCGGTCCCGCGCGACGTCTTCCAGCGCTTGGAGGACGGCGGCGATGGCCGGTTGCGCGCGGCTGCCCCTGCGCACGCAGGTGAGGATGCTCCGCGACGGCGCCGGCTCGTCGCGGAGCGGGATCCGCACCACCCGGTGGTCCGGTGAGGTGGTGGCCAGCCGGGGCAGCAGGCAGATGCCGAGCCCGCTCGCGACCATCGCCAGCACCGAGTTCCACTCCGCCGCCCCGTGCGCCACCCGCGGGGCGAACCCGGCTGCTGCGCACGCGACCTCGATCAGCTGGAACTGGTCGTGGTGCGGCTCGATCCAGGTCTCGTGCGCGGTCTCGGCCAGCCGGACGGCATCGAGCTCGGCGAACGGGTGGTCCGCGGACACCACGAGGTCCTGCGGGTCGTCGAGCAGGACCTGCTGGTCGAACCGCGAGTCGTCCAGCGGCGGGGTGCCCGCCACGGGCAGGACCACCAGATCGGTCTGCTCGGCCAGCAGCAGGCGCAGGCTGTCGTCGATGTCGGTCTCCCGCAGCTGCACCTCCAACCGCGGATGGGAGTCGCGGAGCCGCGCGGCAGCGGGTGCCAGCAGCGAGCCGAAGCTGGTCGCGAAGCCGCCCACCCGGACCTGGCCCACCGCACCGGCGGAATGCGCGGCCAGATCGGCGCGGGCCTGCTCCCATTCGGCAGCGATCGCATCGGCGTGTGCCAGCACGATGTGCGCCGCGGGGGTGAGCCGCACTCGTCGGCCTTCCGGCCGCAGCAGCTCGGCGCCGATCTCCCTGGACAGCAACCGGATCTGCTGGGAGACCGCCGAGGGCGTCAGGTAGAGCGCCCGCGCGGTCGCGGTCACGGTGCCCTCTGCCCGGAGTACGCGCAGGACCTGGAGTCGTCTCAGGTCGATCATTGAGGCGATTCTGCACAGTTGCGGGCTGAAATGCGAGATGGACCTGAAGTGGTGGCCCGCCCCAGGCTTCAGGTGTGCAGTCACCCACACCAACGCGCCCGCATCCGGTCGCCGTGCCGCCGTTCGCGCTCGTGCTCGGCGCCGTCGTCAGCGTCCAGTTCGGGCAGGCCTTCGGGAAGCAGCTGTTCGCCGTCGTGGGGCCGCTCGGGGTCGCGGGCGTGCGGCTGTCGCTGGCGGCGCTGTTGCTGCTGGTCCTGCGTCGACCTCGGATCCCCACCGACTGGCGCTCGCGCGGTCTGATCCTCGCGTTCGGGGCGGCGATCGCGACGATGAACGTCGTCTACCTCGCGCTGGCGCACCTGCCGGTGGCTGTCGCCAGCACGCTCCAGCTGCTCGGCCCGCTCTCCGTCGCGCTGCTCGGCTCACGACGTCCGCGCGACGTGCTGTGGGCGGCGCTGGCGGCGTCGGGGGTGTTCTTGTTCTGCGGCCCGGTCAGCGCACCACTGCCCGCCATCGGGGTCGGGCTCGCCCTGGTGTCGGCGGCGGGCATGGGCAGCTACCTCCTGCTGAGCCACCGCATCGGCGCGATCAGCGACGACGGCTCCCCGCTCGCGCTCGCGGTCGCATGCGCCGCCGTGCTCGTGCTGCCGTTCGGGATCTCCGAGTCCGGGACAGCACTCCTCTCCCCCACCGTGCTGCTGGCCGGGCTGGGAATCGCGGTGCTCTCGGCGGTCGTGCCGTACTCGCTGGAGCTGGCCGCGCTGCGCCGGATTCCACCGCGGGTCGTCGGGGTGCTGCAAAGCCTGGAGCCCGCGACCGGCGCCTTGGCCGGTCTGCTGCTGCTCGCCGAACTGCTGTCCCCGATCCAGCTCGTCGCGCTGGGCTGCGTCACCGCGGCTTCGATCGGCGCAGTGCTCACCCGGGACCGCTGAGGTCGTCCGATGCGTCCGTTCGGAGGCTCCCTCGACCAATTTTGGTCTATACCTTTGTGTCCGTTCCCGACTCCGAGGAGCGAACGCACATGACCTCAGGACCGACTCGACCGACGGTGCGCAGGACCGCGCTCGCCGTCGTGGCCGGTGCGCTGGTCGCCGGGACCGCGGTTCCGGCGACCAGCGCACCCGCCGTGGAGAACTCCGCGATGGACAACATCATCCCCGCCCCGGAATCGGTGCACCCCGACCCGGCGACGACCTTCGAGCTCTCCGAGCAGACCTCGATCCGGGCATCCGGCGACGCCGCCGAGGTCGGCGAGTACCTCGCCGGGGTCCTGCTACCGTCGACCGGGTTCCCGGTACCGGTCAACGGCGACGAGCTCGGCACCGGTGGCATCTCGCTGGAGCTGGACGACGGTGCCGGGCTCGGCCCGGCCGGCTACCGGCTGCAGGTCACCGGCGAGACCGTCGACCTGCGCGCCGCCAGCGCCGAAGGGCTGTTCAACGGCGTGCAGACGCTGCGCCAGCTGCTGCCCGCCGCGATCGAGAGCCCCACCCGGCAGCCCGGGCCGTGGACGGTGCCCGGCGGCGAGATCGTCGACCAGCCGCGGTTCGAGCACCGGGCCGCGATGCTCGACGTGGCGCGGCACTTCTTCACCGTCGACCAGGTCAAGCGCTACGTCGACCAGATCGCCCGGTACAAGATGAACCGGCTGCACCTGCACCTGACCGACGACCAGGGCTGGCGCATCCAGATCGACAGCTGGCCGAAGCTGGCCGAGTACGGCGGCAGCACCGAGGTCGGCGGCGGTCCGGGCGGGCACTACACCAAGCAGGACTACACCGAGATCGTCGAGTACGCCGCGTCCCGGCACATCACGGTCATCCCCGAGATCGACATGCCCGGGCACACCAACGCCGCGCTGGCCTCCTACGCGGAGCTGAACTGCGACGGCGTGGCGCCACCGCTCTACACCGGCATCGAGGTCGGGTTCAGCTCGCTGTGCGTCGAGAAGGACGTGACCTACCGGTTCGTCGAGGACGTCATCCGCGAACTGGCCGAGATCACCCCCGGCCCCTACCTGCACATCGGCGGCGACGAGGCGGACTCCACCACCGACGAGGACTACAAGGCGTTCGTGTCACGAGTGCTGCCGATGGTCGAGAAGTACGGCAAGACGGCGGTCGGCTGGCACGAGTACGGCAAGGCCGGGCCGCAGGGCGAGTCGGTGCTGCAGTACTGGGGCACCACCGACTCCGACCCGCTGCTGAACGAGGCGGTGGCCCGCGGCAACAAGATCCTGGTCTCCCCGGCGAACAAGTCCTACCTGGACATGAAGTACGACGAGAACACCCCGCTGGGCCTGCAGTGGGCCGGCTTCATCGAGGTGGCCGACGCCTACGGCTGGGACCCGGGCAGCTACCTCCAGGGCGTCCCGGAGGAATCGGTGCTGGGCGTCGAGGCCCCGCTGTGGTCGGAAACCCTGGAGAACTCCGATCACATCGAGTTCATGGCCTTCCCCCGCCTACCGGCCATCGCCGAACTCGCCTGGTCCCCGAAGGGGACCCACGACTGGAACTCCTTCGCCCAACGCCTGTCCACCCACGGCCCCCGCCTGGAGGCCGCCACCACCAACTACTACAAGTCCCCCCAAATCCCCTGGACCACCTGACCCCCAGCCCCAAGCGGCTCCCCCGTGGGACCACAGTTTCAATCGAAACAGTGGTCCCACGGCGTGTGCAAAGG
>NZ_JBEOVY010000217.1:0-13211 GCF_040295745.1 Saccharopolyspora sp. NPDC002686 | reverse complement strand
GGCGATGGCGGCGGTCGGCGTGCTGCCGCCCGGCCAACCCGGCATGAAGCCGGCGCGGGAGAGGTGCACCGCGGCCACCATGTCGGCGACCAGGTTCTCGACGCGCAGCGGCTCGCTGTCGCCGAGCGCGGCGGCGAGCTCGGGCAGAAGGTCGTCCCACTGCTGCCAGAACGCCTCGGCGCGGGCGGCTGCTTCGGCGGGCACGTCGACCGGTTCGGCGGCGGCGTCTTCAGCCGCACGGCGGCGGAGGAACCTGAACATGCCGCCCATTGTGCCGGTCGGCCTGCCGCGCGCGGGGCCGAACGGGTGGACTCACCCCGCCAGTTCGGCTGTGACGATGCCCGCCAGCTCGACGATCTCCACCCCGCGCACCTGCCGAGCCGCATCGAGCGCGCCGGTCAGCGCGGTCAGCGGATCGTCGTGGGTGGCCTGCCGAACGGCCTCCGCAGCCCGCCGGTGCGCGCGGACCTTGCTGCACGGACGGCTCCGGATGCTCTGCCAGGACAGCTCCCGCACTGCTTCCGCGAGCGCGTCCTGGTCGACCGGCGAACCGGTGCTCAGCGCGCACGCGGTGCGGCGCAGCACGGGGTGGTCCACGCAGTCGGCGGCGACGATGACATGCCGGGCGACAGCTGCCGCAGCATCCCGCAGCGGCTGACCGCCGGCTTCCCGCAGCGTCGGGAGCAGCTCCGCCGGGTAGCCGACGACTTGTTCCATCGGGTCGGCGACCGCGACCAGGTCGTCCGGCCACGGTGCGACGGGGAAGGTCCGGAGCCGCCCGGCCAGCCAGCCCGGGGTCGGCGGCAGCCCGGTGAGCCGCCCGGCCAGGGCCAGCATCAGCGCCACCGGATCGGCTTGCGACCAGGGCAGATCGGCCCGCAGTTCTTCCAGCTCGTCGGGCGCGCCGCCCTCCCGGTACTCCGGCAGCACCGCCTCGAACGAGGTGCGCAGCTCACCGCCGACGGCGTGCGAGAAGCGGGTCAGCCCGCTGCCGTCCCAGAACACCGAGACCGCGGTGGTCTCGGCGACCCGGCGCAGGACTTCGGGACGCCGCCCCTGCTCGCCACCGTCCTCGATCACCAGCAGCCAGTCGCCGAGCTGCTTGAGCGCGATCATCGGGTGCCGCTCCTGGTTGGCGAAGGCCTCCTCGCAGAACTCGTCGACGTCGAGCTCCCGCCCGAACTCGGCGACCCCGCCGAACGCCGCGGCGACCTGCTCGAGGTCACCGCCCCTCACGAACGTCAGGCACGCCGCTTCCTGGATGATGCTGCGCCGAACCCACTCGGCGCGCTCGATCTCGCTGACGCAGTAGCTGCCCACGGCGTACTTCCTACCAGCGCACGAAGGCCCTCACGCCCGAATCGGGAAAAGACCCACCAACAACAGCCCCGATCACCGACCGAAGTCCACAGAGGACTCATCCGGCGGCGTTAGTTGCGCCACTTGGACCAAGTCGATCGTCGAGCCCCGCACTAACCGCCCCCGTCCAGGGGGCTGCGGGCGAGAGCTCACGCCAGGCAACAGCTCGCCATCGCGCTCGTCCCCGCTCAGCACCACCGTCGCACACCCAGACGCTCGCAATTTCCCAAGGAATCCGCTGTTCAAGGTGCCACCGACATTGATCGAGTTCCGGGTGACGATCAGGTGGACCCCAGCCTCCCCTCCGCGCGCCAGTACGTCCGCGTAGCGCTGCAGCATATCGCCGTTGAAAAGCTCGCAGTCTGCGATGACCAGGAAAATCGGGCGCGGGCCTTCAGCGGCGCCGTAACCCTGGAACGAGCGTGTTTCAACCTGGAACGCCGCCTCATTGAGGATGCGGTTGAAATCCGCGACCGACGCGGCGTATGAGCGCTGCCGACCTTGAAACCGGTCGAACAATCTGCGCTTGGGATCCAGCACGAAGACGTTCCGTTCGCTGATCGCGTACAGCCGTTCGATTTCAGTCAACACCAGGCGCACCAGGTTCGTCTTGCCAGCCCCCGGCTCCCCTAGGCACAACAGATGCGGGTGCGAACTCAGGTTCAGCTCAGCCCAGCGGTCAAGGCCAGCCAGCTTGCCGAACCGGATCTGCGCCCCCGCGGTAGCGAGCAGTTCTCGATACGGCACGACTTCCGGCGGGAGCGATAGACCACGCACCTTCGACCTGCCTGATTCACCTGCGATGCGCCGAGCAAGAGCGCGCGTGTTCTCCTTCTGCGAGACCAGGTCATCCGAATCAAGCCAGGGCAGCGCCGCGCGGAACGGGCGTCCAGCTGCCGTGCCAACACCCGGGCTTTCCGAGGAGAGCCACACCTGCATCGGGAATTGCTCGTGGAGGTTCAGATCCTCGAGGAGCTTTTCGCGGGACACCGTGATCAACCCGATCTTGTGCCCCGGACCTTCCTGCGCGAGCTTCTCGAACTTCGGCAGTAGATGTGGCGCCGCCACCGTCAGCACTTCGAGCTGCTCCAGCACGAGAACAATGCTGTTGTGCACATCCGAAGGACTTTTCCGCCTGTCCTCGAGCACTCCACACAGGTGATTGAGCACCATCTCCGTGGCATCCACATCAGCGATGTCGACGTCCGCTGCGACGTGCGGCAGTTCTGCCAGCACCTCAGTGCACGAGTGGTAACTGCCGACGAAGTAGAGGTGCAGCTCTTCCGGCGGTTGGGCCAGCGCGAACGCCAGTACAGCGGTCCTAGCCAGGAATGCCTTACCCGAAATGCCGTCACCGCTGATGGCCAGGTTGGCGCCGACCGGGATCCGCAAAGGACGAGCTTCGCCCTCCTCCACGTGATCCACGATTCCGATGGGGACATCTGTGCCCAGCTCCGGATCAGCCGACCCCGCTGCCAGCAGCTCGCCAAGCGTGATCGGCGAGGACATCGGGTTACGGATGTCCACCGCCCGGTCCGGAACTATCGCGGCCAGCCGGTCGACCTGCTCGGACCAGTCCGCCCTGTCTGGATTCCAGGCCCGAAACCTGATCGCCGGCGATCCCGGCGACTTCAGGAGTGCGATCCCCGGTTGGCTAGCCGAAAGCTCGGCCGCGGCAGCATTTCCCAACAGCAGTTCCGAATCAGCTCTCCGCGCTCGGTGCACGATCCAGAACCCGCAGGCGTCCGCCAACTCCGCCTGCAGGCTGCCCGCGAGGCTGCGCGCCAGCAGGACGACGTGGACGCCGACTTCCCCTCCCAACTCCATGATCTCCAACAGCTGCTCCCCCACACCATCTGCTGGCGAGGCCGCCATGTTGTGGATGAAGACCACCAGTGCAGGACGAGCTCCATCGTTCTTCCGCCGTCGACGGACGATCTCTCGACGGAGGGCGTCGAACTGCGGAGACGAGCGGGAAGTCAGGAACAGTGTCTCTGCGGAGTACAACGCGACGTGCGGACCGGCAGCGAAGTCGCGGAACGGCAACCGCGGCGATCCGGTGAGAAAGGCCAGATTCACATCGCGCGGCGAGCAGTTCGACATCAGCTGCAACGCCATCGACCGCATCGTTTCCACTGCGCCCGACTCTGCTTCGCCGATGATCATCCCGTGCGGTCCGGCACCGCCGTCACCTGGCGACCGCAGATCCACATGCACGGTTCTGCCGAACGGATCCACCCCTACCGGGATCCGCAGCCGCTCTCCTGCGCTGCGCGACCACGCAGTGTTCGGGTCGAAATCCGCGGCGGCGATGCCGAGAACACTGCTGAGCTCGGGCGCGAGAGTGGTGTCGTACAGCTTCCGACCGGCGATGTCTTCGACCATCGTCACGAGGGCTTGCTGCACCGTACCCACCCCACGGGGTGTCGAACCTGGTGTGACCAGCTGAAACCTTCTACCTCCCGCCGTAGCCGACCCTCCCCCACTGGGGAGTTCCACCTTAGTGCGGAAGTGGTGGAGCACGGACTCCTGGATCTTCGACCACGAACGCGCCGCGATGACGACGTGCACTCCGAAACTGGCCCCGTGGTCGGCGATGCGCTCCACCCGCTCAACCAGCCTCGGATTCTCGGCAGCGAAGACCTCCCAACGGTCGATCACCAGGAAGATGTCCTGAAATCCGCCACCTCGCAGCGCGCGGTTACGGCGCGCTGCGCGGAACTCCACGGGGGATTCGAACGCCTGCTCCCGAAACAGAGCTCGGCGGGCCGAAATCGCCGCGTCCGCCTCCGTGAGCGCTTCCTCGATCCGCCCGCTCTGCTCAGGGCCGAGGACTTCCGCCACGTGCGGGAGCTTGCTGAGAAGTCCGAAGCGACTCTCCGAGTCGATCAGGTGGATCCGGACCTCATCCGGCGCGGAGTCGGCCGCCAGGCTCAGCAGCAGGGTTCGGAGGAAGTGGGTCTTCCCGGACTGGGACGGACCAAGAACAGCAAGGTGGCTGTGAGCCTCGCTTAGGTCGAGCAGGAACGGTTCCCACCCGGACTTCGTCGCCCTGGTGCCAGCGACGACGTTCAGCGTGGTCCCCGCCGGGCCACTGACCTCCGCTTTCGGGTGTGCGAGCAACGTCCCCAGGTCCATCGGGGCGCTCTCCGACAGCAACGCCGCAGGTAAGCTCGCGCCAGGCTGGGTGGTCCGGGCGAGGACGAAGTCGCCGGACATCTGCATCTCCCGCTTGGGAGTCTGGCCCGTTCCGTCGAGCTCCGCGCGTACGTGCTTGTAGAGCTCGTCGCCGGTGATCAGCCCATCACCATCGAGGTCGGCCGCACCGGTGCGAATCCCGTCGAGCAGAGCCCTGGTGAACAGCGATGACACCGGATCGCTGGACGTCAAACTGCGATCCTCGTAGGCGTACTCCAGCGCGCTGGTCGCGGTGATGGTGCAGCTCCCCCGACCGGCCAGCTGACCGAGGTCGATCTGCTCTGCTGCTTTGGGCACCAAGCCGTGCGAGAACGCGCCGCTGAAGCAGCAGTCCAGCAGGACGACCTTGGTCCCGGCCTGTGATCCGCTCAACTGGTGCTGGACGAAAATCGAGCTGACGGCGGTCGACTCCACTCGCGCCATGTCGGTGTTGCAAGCAGCGAAGAACAGCTGTCCGCGATCGTTCTTGATCCCGTGGCCAGACACGTAGAGCAGCACGAAGTCATCGGGGGCAGCGCCAGCGAAGACATCCTCGATAGCGCTCTCGATTCCGCGCTTCGACTCGTCGTGCAGCACTTCGGCCTGGAAGTCGCCCTGCGACACCAGGACCTGCCGCAACTCTTCGGCTTCCCTGCTGGGCGCGCGCAGTTTCCTGAACTCGTCGTCCGCATATCTCGACGTCGCGACGAGCAGCGCGATTCGGCGGCCAGCCATGGCTTACTGCGGGTCCGACGGCTCGTCGCGAAGCTTAGCCGCGATGACCTCCACCAGGCGGTGCTGGTCTTTGCTGGAGAGGCTCTCCAACTCGAACTTCTCGCCGTCCGTCTCGATGCTCACGCGGCGCGCTTTGGCCTGGTCGATGCGTGCGACGAAGATCTTTGCGAACGCTGCAGCCGTGGCTGCCGAGAACACGCCGCTGAGCGCGATCTGCCCGAGCACCAGGGCAGCGCCGGACTTCGAGCCGTCCGGGCCGCTACCGCGCACCCGGTCCACGCGGACCGCACCGACCTCGCGAAGCTCGCTGAGTAACCGCTGGGTCAGCTGTTCCAGCTGTTCCGGAGTGTCGTCAGGCAGGTCGAAACCGATCAGCCAGCGGGCCATGCGCAAACCTTCCGCACGAGTACTCGAACATCCCACGGTAGCCGATCGAGCACTCTGCGAAGTGCGGTTCGCTACTTCTCGGCTTCGTCGGTGAAGAGCTTGGCGAGGTCGTTGGTGAGGGTGATCGCTCGGCGGGTCCAGGCCGGGGTTGCGCCGGCGAGGCCGCAGGTGGGGGTGGGGACGCTTCGCTCGGCGAGGGCTTTTCGGGCGAAGCCCAGGCGGGAGGCCAGGTCGAACGCCGGTTGTGCGAGGGTGCGCAGGGCGGAGTTCGCCGGTTCGGTGCTGGGCACCAGGCCGAGGAACAGGGTGGTTCCCTCCTCCCACGCCTCGCCGAGTTCGTCGGCCAGCTCGCCGGACACGTCGCCGAGCCCGGAAGCGTCCAGCGCGATCGCGCCCGCACCTGCGCGGCGCAGCATCGCAACCGGCGGGCGCGGGGCGCAGCAGTGCACGATCACCGGAGAATCCGTTGCGGCGGCGAGCTTTTCGATGACTTGACCGAGCAGGCGTTGCGCTTCGGGCTCGGGGACGGCGGGAACCTTGCCGTAGCCGGACGGCGTGGGCAGGGCGCCTTTGAGCACCGCCGGCAGCATCGGCTCGTCGAGCTGAACAACGACACGGGAACCGGTGCGGTTCGCGACCTGCGTCACGTGCTGGCGCAGTCCCTCGGTCAGCGACTCGGTGAAGTCGCGCAGCGCGCCGTGGTCGGTGAGCACGCGGTGCCCTCGGTGCAGTTCGATGCCCGCTGCGAGCGTCCACGGGCCTGCCGCCTGCACCTTCACCGCGCGCGGTGCGCCCTTCTCCGCGACCGCTTGCTCCACCGCGTCCACGTCCCAGCGCAGCAGGTCGATGGCGCGCTGCTGGTCGCGGCCGGGGCGGCCCGCGACGCGGTAGCCGGAGGGCACGACCTCGACGGCCAGGTCCACCAGCAGTCCCGCGGTCCGGCCCAGGATGTCGGCGCCGACGCCGCGTCCCGGCAGTTCCGGGAACGGCATCAGGTCGGGCAACTCCCCGGCCACGGTGCGCGCGGCCTCCACCGGATCCGTCCCGGGCATCGAGCCGATGGCGGTGGCGATCCCCGGACCCCAAGCTGCGTCAGTCACCCCGCCATTATCGACAGCCCGCGCCCGCGCACCCGACCGGGCAACCCGGAGCTCGGCCTGCGAAGGTCGCTCCGCAGCTCATCGGTCGTGAGTACTTCGGGGTGTCAGAGCACCCCAAAGTACTCACGAACCCTGACCAGCCAGGACGGAGCCGTCAGCCGGTGAACTGGTCGCGGAGGACCCGCTTGAGGAGCTTGCCGGAGCTGTTGCGCGGCAGGTCGTCGAGGAAGTGGATCTCCTTGGGCACCTTGAACCCGGCCAGCTGGCCGCGGACGTGCTCGATCAGCTCCGCCTCGGTCACCTCGTCCTTGGGCACCACGACCGCCGCGATCCGCTCGATCCACTTCGGATCGGGCACCGCGACCACCGCCACCTCGCCCACCGCCGGATGCGTGTAGAGCGCATCCTCCACCTCGCGGGAGGCGACGAGCACCCCGCCGGTGTTGATCACGTCCTTGATCCGGTCCACCACGAACACGTAACCGGCCTCGTCGCGGCGCACCAGGTCACCGGAGTGGAACCAGCCGTCCCGGAACGCCTCCGCGGTCTCCTCCGGCTTGTTCCAGTACCCGGTGCACAGCTGCGGCGACCGGTAGACGATCTCGCCCGACTCCCCCGGCGCGACCTCCTCGCCCCGCTCGTCGACGACCTTCGCCTCCACGAACAGCACCGGCCGCCCCGCCGAGTCCGGTCGATCGGCGTGCTCCTCGGGCCGCAGCACGGTGGCCAGCGGCGCGATCTCGGACTGCCCGAAGCAGTTGTAGAAGCCGAGTTCCGGCAGGTGGTCCCGCAACCGCTGCAGCACCGGGCCGGGCATGATCGAGGCGCCGTAGTAGGCCTTGCGCAACGACTTCAGGTCCCGCTCGGCGAAGTCGGGGTGGTTGGCCAACGCGACCCAGACCGTCGGCGCGGCGAAGAACGAACCGATCCGCTCGGCTTCGATGCGCCGCAGGACGTCACCCGGTTCCGGCACTTCCACGAGCCGGTTGGTGGCACCGATCATCAGGTTCGGCAGCAGGAACACGTGCATCTGCGCGGAGTGGTACAGCGGCATCACGTGCAGCGGCTGGTCGTCCTCGGCGAAGTCCAGCGCGGCCAAGCAGGACAGGTATTCGTGCAGCAGCGCGCGGTGCGTCATCATCGCGCCCTTGGGCGACGAAGTCGTGCCCGAGGTGTAGAGCAGCTGCACCAGGTCGTCGTCGGCAACATCGACGTCGAGTTCGGGCAGCGGTCCCGCGGAGCATTGCGCCAGCAGCGAATCCGCGTCGCCGCGCAGCGGGATCACGCGCTCCAGCGAGGTTTCGCCGCGGACCTCGTCGAGCTTGCCCGCCAGCGCCGGGTCGACCAGCGCGATGCTGCTCTCGGACTGCGCCAGCAGGTAGGCGAGTTCGCCGGAGGTCAGGTTGTAGTTGATCGGCACGTGCACCAGACCCGCCCGCGCGCAGGCGAGGAAACCGATCAGGTAAGCGTCGGAGTTCTTGCCGTAGGCCGCGATCCGGTCGCCCTTGCTCGCGCCCGCGTCCAGCAGCACCCCGGCCGCGCGGGTGACCGCGTCGTCGAGCTCGGCGTAGGTCCACTCCGCCTCCTGCCCGGCGCTGTCGACGAACCGCAGGGCGACTCGGTCGGGAATCCGCGCGGCGCTGCGGCGCAGGACGTCGGCAACGGTGCTGGCGCGAAGATCGGACATCGGACCTCCAGTTCGCAGGTGGTCCACGACACTAACCGCGGAACGCGCCCGCTTTCCAGAACTCGCGCAGAGCCGCGTTGACGACGTCCGGACGTTGGCTGTGCGGCCAGTGCGAAGCGCCGGGAACCCGCAGCAGGTTGGCGCCGATGCGCTCGGCGGTGACCCGGGCGCATTCCATGATCGGCTCGCCGCCGTGCTCCCGGTACGCCTGCGGCGCGTTCTCCCAAGTGCCGGTGACCACCAGCTTCGGGAAGTCGCTCTCGGCGAGGGCGTCGGCCGGGATCTGCGCCTCCCAGGTCGGGAACTCGTTCAGCGCGGTCCGGGTGGCGCGCGCCAGTTCCGGCGTCGGCTCCGGCGCTTCGAAGCCGACCGACTCGAAGTTGAGCCGCACGAGATCGGCGTCGGTCAGATCCGGCGGCACGGATGCAACAGCGGCCCGGTTGCGCTCCAGGGCCGCGGCGACCAGCGGCGCATCGGCAGCGACCTGGAAGCACGCCGGCTCGATCAGCGTCAGCGACCGCACCGGACCACGCGCCGCGGCCAGCATCGCGACCACGCCACCCGACGAGTGCCCGACCAGGTGCGCGCCGCCGTCGAGCAGCGAGGCGATGTCGTCGGCGTCCTGCGCGTAATCGCTGCGCTCGACGTCCGGACTGCCGCCGTAACCACGCCGGTCGGGCAGCACGATCCGGAATTCCTCGGCCAGCGGCAGCTGCTCGCCGAAGCCGAACGCATCGTGCGTCGCCCACGTACCTGAGCCGTGGACGAACACCACGCGCTCACCGTCTCCCCGCTCTACTACGTGAAGAACACTCATGGAGCCGATCATGCCGCGAAACGCGCCGCGGTCAACTGCGCAGCGCGGCGATCGCCGCACCCAGCGCCGCCTCGCGGAAATCCTCCACCGAACCTTCGGTGAGCGCGCAGTCCTGCAACCCGCCGATCGCGACAGTCGCCTTGGCGATCTGCGCGGGCGTGGCGCCCTCGCCCACCAGCAGGCGGTAGGTCCGCTCGCGCCAGCCGAGCATCTGCTCCATCAGATCGAGCTGCGCCAGCGCCCCGACATCGCGGATGACCAGCTCGAACACCTGGCGGTGGCGCAGCACCACGTCGAAGTAGTCGGCCAGGAAACCCTGCGGATCACCCTCCGCGGCCTCCGCCAGCAGCGCCTCGACGTCGTCTAGCAGCGGCTGCACGATGCCGCGCACGAGGTCCACCTTGGACGGGAAGTGGTAGTACAGCGCGGCTTTGGTGATGCCGAGCTGCTCGGCGACCTCGCGCAGGCTGGTCTTCTCGAACCCCTGGCGGGCGAACAGCTCGGTGGCGACCGCGCGGATCTCCGCGCTGGTGTCGACCCGTGTCCTCGGCATCAGCACCCTCCTCCCCGAGGATCCTAGTGCTTACCGACCGGTAAATTACTTGCCGCCCGGTAAGTAGCCGCCTAGCGTGAGCGGCATGACCAAGACGATCCTGATCTCCGGAGCCAGCATCGCCGGCCCGGCGCTGGCGTTCTGGCTGCGCGAACACGGCTTCCACCCGACGGTCGTGGAGCGGTCACCCGCGATCCGCGACGGCGGCTACGCGATCGACGTGCGCGGCGCGGCGGTCACCGTGGCCGAGCGGATGGGCATCCTCACCGACCTGCGCGAAGCCCGCACCGGCATGCGGGGCATGACCATCGTCGACGGCGACGGCCGAGACCTCGCCTCGGTGCGCATGGACGAGCTGGTCAGCGGCCCCGACGACGTCGAGCTCATGCGCGGCGCGCTGAGCCGGATCCTGCACGAGCGCACCGACGGCGTCGAGTACGTCTTCGGCGACTCCATCACGGCGATCGAGCAAGGCCCCGACGCCGTCCGGGTGGAGTTCGAGCGGGCCGAGCCCCGCGAGTTCGACCTCGTGATCGGCGCGGACGGATTGCACTCCACCGTCCGGCGCCTGGCGTTCGGCCCCGAATCGGACTTCACCCGCTACCTGGGTTTCCACGTCTCGATCTTCAGCACGGAGAACTTCCTCGGCCTCGACCGCTGGACAACCGTGCACAACACGCCCGGCAGGCTCGCCGGACTGTACCGGGCGCGGACCGACCGCGGCGCGAAGGCGATCCTCGGCTTCGCATCACCGCGACTGCGCTTCGACCCGCGCGATCCGAGCACCCAGCTCCCGCTGCTGGACAAGGCGTTCCGCGACGAGCGCTGGATCGTGCCGCAACTGCTCGAAGCCGCCCGCAACGCCCCGGACTTCTACTTCGACTCGATCACCCAGATCCGGATGGACAGCTGGTCCCGCGGTCGCGTCGCGCTGGTCGGTGACGCGGGCTACGGCCCGTCCCCGCTCTCCGGCCAGGGCTCCAGCCTGGCGCTGGTCGGTGCCTACGTGCTGGCCCGCGAACTGCACGCAGCCGACGGCGACCACCACTGGGCGTTCCGCGCCTACGAGCGCGAGATGCGGAACTTCGTGGCGCTGAACCAGAAGATCGCCACGGACGGCGCGAAGACCCTCATCCCGAAGACCCGCACCGGCCTGTGGCTGCGCAACCAGATGTTCCGCCTGATGCCCCACCTGCCGAAAACCGCGGCCCTGTCCAAGAACGTCGAACGAGCGGCCAACGCGATCGACCTCCGAGACCGGGTTCCGCGGTGAAGGACATCTACCGGAGCGAGCGGAGCCGGCAGCTGATCGAGCAGTGGTGCCGCGGCCGGCTCGACGCGTGGGCAGTACCGCACCAACGCCGCGTGATCGCCGCGAGCGGAAGCACGACGCACCTGGTCATCGCCGGTTCAGGAGCGCAGACCGCGCTGTTCGTGCCGGGCACCAACTTCAGCGCGGCCAGTTGCCTGCCGCTCGCGACCGCACTCGCCGAGCGCTGCCGCGTGGTGCTGGTCGACGTCCCCGGTCAACCCGGGCTCAGCAGCGGTCGGCGAATTCCCGCGCCGCAACGGCAGTCCTGGTACGGGCGGTGGCTGGCGGAGGTGATCGACGAGATCGCCGAGTCCCCCGTGGTTCTGGCCGGTCACTCGCTGGGCGCGGCGATCGCGATGGCCACCGGATCACCGCTGGTCTCGCGGCAGGTGCTCCTGTCCCCCGGCGGCCTCGTCCGAGCGCGGATCACGCCCGGCATCCTCGCCGCGTCGATGTCCTGGCTGCTCCGCCGCCGCCCGACCGACAGCGCCCAGCTGCTCGGCACGATGCTCGCCCCCGGCCACCGCCCCCGACCGGAGCTGCTGGAGTGGATGACGCTGGTCGCCCGCCACGTGCGATCGAGCCTGGGCCCCGCAGGAGCCGTGGTGGCGGATCAGCAGGTGGACCGCGTGGTCGTCGTCGGCGACCACGACCGCTACTTCCCCAGCAGGCCCCTGGCCCGCGCGGTGCGGCGCACCCTCGACCGGCCGCTCAGCGTGCTCCCCTCAGCAGGACACCTGCTGATCGAAGAGCACCCCGACCACATCGCCGACCTGATCAGCGGGTCTCCGCGATGATGCCGCTGCCCAGGACCAGGTCGCCTTCGCCGTCCGGGCGGTACAGGACGATCGCCTGGCCCGGGGCCACGCCGCGCAGCGGCTGGCGGAGCTGGACGCGGATGCCCTCGCCGTCGGCTTCGGCGACCGCTTCGGCGGTGCCGCCGTGGGCGCGGACCTGGATCACGCATTCCGTCGGTCCGGCCAGCGGTTCCTCGGACGGCCAGATCGGGCGCTTGGCGTCGATCTCGGTCACCGACAGGCGTTCCGCCGCACCGACCTTGACCGTGCCGGACACCGGCTCCAGCGACAGCACGTAGCGCGGTCGGCCGTCCGCCGCCGGGGCGTCGATGCCCAGACCCTTGCGCTGGCCGATGGTGAAGCCGTGCACCCCGGTGTGCTCTCCGAGGACCGCGCCGGTCTCGTCGTCGACCAGCTTGCCCGGCGTCTGGCCGAGCTTGTTCTCCAGGAACTTCTTGGTGTCGCCGTCCGGGATGAAGCAGATGTCGTGGCTGTCCGGCTTCTTGGCCACCGCCAGGTCGCGCTCGGTCGCCTCCACCCGCACCTCGGACTTCAGCGAGTCGCCGAGCGGGAACATCGAGTGCCGCAGCTGCTCGGCGGTCAGCGAGGCCAGCACGTAGGACTGGTCCTTGCCCTCGTCGCGGCTGCGCCGCAGCTCCGGCACACCGTCCACGATGGACAGCCGGGCGTAGTGGCCGGTGCAGACCGCGTCGAAGCCCAGCGCCATCGCCTTGTCCAGCAGCGCCTCGAACTTGATCTTCTCGTTGCAGGTCAGGCACGGGTTCGGGGTGCGGCCCGCGGCGTACTCGCCGACGAAGGTCTCGATGACCTCCTCGGTGAACCGCTCCGCGAAGTCCCACACGTAGAACGGGATGCCCAGCAGGTCGGCGGCGCGCCGCGCGTCGCGGGAGTCCTCGATGGTGCAGCACCCGCGGGCCCCGGTGCGCAGCGTGCCGGGCTTGGCCGACAGCGCCAGGTGCACCCCGACGACGTCGTGCCCGGCGTCCACCGCTCGCGCCGCCGCGACCGCGGAGTCCACCCCGCCGCTCATGGCTGCCAGTACTCGCACGCCTCACACCTCCGTGGCGGTGGCCGTCGACCCCGCCGAAGATCGGCGCAACCCGGCCAGACCGGCGCTACGCGCTCGTCGCACCACCGGCCCGATGGCCTCGGTGAGTGCCTGTACATCTGCCGCCGTCGAGGTGTGCCCCAGCGAGAAGCGCAGCGACCCCCGCGCGGCCTTGGGGTCTGCCCCCATCGCGAGCAGCACGTGGCTGGGCTCGGAAA
>NZ_JBEOVY010000216.1:0-13271 GCF_040295745.1 Saccharopolyspora sp. NPDC002686 | reverse complement strand
AGGAGCACGAGCCCGGGGGGCTCGTGCTCCTGCGCACTTCTAATCCTTGCGGCCCGTCGCCGCGATGGAGACTCCGAGCCCGATCATCGCGAGTCCGCCGACGCCGCCGACCGTGGCGAGCCGCCGCGGCGAGCTGGCGAACCAGTTCCGCGCGGTGGCGGCGGCGATCCCCCACACCGTGTCGCAGAACAGCGCGAGGGCGTTGAAGATCAGGCCGAGCAGCAGCATCTGCACCGCGACGTGGCCCTGATCGCGGTCCACGAACTGGGGCAGCACGGCGGCGAAGAACACCATCGTCTTGGGGTTGGCCACGCCGACCGCGAAGCCCTCCCACAACGTGCGCAGGCCACCGCGCTCAGGCCCACCTCCGGTGAACGCAGCCTGCAACGCCTTGCGCTGCCGGATCGCCTTGATGCCCAGGTACACCAGGTACGCGGCGCCCACCAGCTTGAGGACCGTGAACACCAAGGCCGAACGCTCCACGACCGCCCCGATCCCGAACGCCACGGCGATGACGAGCACGTAGCACCCGAGCGTGTTGCCCACGACCGTGGTGAGCGCGGCGCGGCGGCCCTGGGCCAGGGCCCGTCCGACGACGAACAGCACGCTCGGACCGGGGATCACTATCAGCAGCAACGACATCGCGACGAACGCGAGCAATCGATCGGCGGAGACCATTCCACCATGCAACCACGGGTCCGCCTCCAGCTGAAGCGGTTTTCCGGCGCGCTGATCAGCGGAAACGGCCCGTTCTCAGTCGATGCGGAGGCCATGGGCCGCGGCGAAGGCGATGGCGAGCATGGTGTCGACGCGGGCTCCCTTGAGGTTCGCCTGGACCAGGGCGTCCGCGTCGATGCGGGCTTCGCGGAGGTCCGACTCGGCCAGGCGGGCGCCGAGGAGGCGAGCACCGGTGAAGTCGGCTTCGCGGAGGTCGCAGCGGCGCAGGTCGCACTCGACCAAGTTGGCTTCGCGGAAGCGGATTCCGCGCAGGTCCAGACCTCGCAGGTCGGCCCGGCCCATGCCGACCAGCGTCAGGTCCGTCTCGCGCAGCTGCCACGCGCGCAGCCGGCAGTCCACGAAGCTCGACCCCAGCAGGCTGCATCCGTCCAAAGTGGACTTGCCGAACACGGTGCGCTCGAACTTGCAGGAGCGGAACGCGGTGGCGAAGTGGCGCGAGCCGTTGAGGTCCGTACCGGTGAAGACGCAGTCGGTGAACACGCAGTTCCGGGTGCTCAGACCGGTCAGGTCGGCGTCGCTGAAGTCGCAGCCCTCGAAGGAGCGCCCCTCCCACTCCTGGTCCGTCAGCACCGCGTCCTGGAAGTCCTCACCCACCACTTCAGTCATCGGCCCAGCCTGCCACGCCCGCCCGACAGGGCCGCTTCCCGCTCCGGCCGCGATCACCCGATGAGGGTCAGGGCACCACGACCACGGGGCGGACCGCCTCGACCACCAGCGTCGCGGGCACCGTGCCCAGCAGGCCGCCGCGGCGCCGGGAGCGGCCCACCACGATCAGGTCCGCCCGGTACTGCTCGGCGACCTGCTCCAGGCCCACCGCCGGGTCGCCGCGGTGGTGCACGAAGTCCCAGTCGATGTCCACCCACTTCAGGTGCGACACGACCTCCTTCTTCAACTCCTCCACCAGGCTCTCGGCCGCCTCGCTGGCGACCGCGACGCCCATCGGCGACCAGTAGGCGACGCCGCCCACCGCCTCGACGTAGACCAGGACCAGGCGGGCGCGCTCGCGCCGCGCCAGGCCGGCGGCCCAGGCCGCGGCGTGGAAGCTCGCCGGGCTGCCGTCCATGCCCACGACGATGCCGCCCAGACCGTCCTTGCCGATCTCGAATTCCCGCTCGGTGTTGTCGCTGTCGCCTTCGGCCACGCGGAGATGGTAGTGGGCGCGGCCCGGGACGTTCGACGCATGCGACACACTCGAAACGTGGAAAGCGCTCACACCCCCTCCGACCTCGAACGTCGCGCGCTCGACGCGGTGGACCTCGACGGTGTCCTGAACGACCTGCGCGAACTCGTCGCCATCCCCAGCGTGGGCGGCACCAGCGGCGAGCACGACGCCCAGCAGTGGTGCGCCGACCGGCTGGGCGCGCTCGGGCACCAGGTGGACCACTGGCGCATCGACGTCCGCGAGCTCGCCGAGCAGGACGGCTTCCCCGGACAGGAAGCCGAGCGCGACGTCGCCTACGGCTGCGTCGGTGTGCGCGGTGATGGCCCGGAGCCCGCGCTGATCTTCTGCGGGCACACCGACGTCGTACCGCCCGGCGACCTCGACCGCTGGCCCGACCGCGACCCGTACGCGCTGCGCGTCCACGACGGCATCGCCGCCGGCCGGGGCACCTGCGACATGAAGGGCGGGCTGGCCGCGATCTTCGGCGCGCTCCAGGCCCTGCGCACGGCCGGGATCGAACTCGCCCGCCCCGTGGCGGTGCACACCGTCGTCGGCGAGGAGGACGGCGGGCTCGGCGCGTTCGCCACGCTGCGGCGCGGGCATCGCGGAGCGGCGTGCGTGCTGGCCGAGCCGAGCTCGGGCACGATCGTGGCGGCCAACGGCGGGTCCCTCACGTTCCGCCTCGAGATCGCTGGTCAGAGCACGCACGGTTCCACCCGCTACCGGGGCGTGAACGCGCTGGACAAGCTCGCCGACCTGCTGCCGGCGCTGCGCGAGCTGGAAGCCCGCCGCAACGCGGACCCCGACCCGCTGGTCGCCCACCTGGAAGTGCCGTACCCGCTGTCCGTCGGCGTGGCGCGGGTCGGCGACTGGGCCAGCACGGTGCCGGACCTGGCGATCGCCGAAGGCCGCTACGGCGTCCGGATCGGCGAGTCGGTCGAGTCCGCGAAGGCCGAGTTCACCGACGCCATCGCACGGGCCTGCGCCGCCGATCCCTGGCTGGCCGAGCACCCGGTCCAGGTCAGCTGGCCCGGCGGGATCTTCGCCAGCGGACGGCTGCCCGAGGGCCACGAACTGCTCGGCCAGACCCAGGACGCGGCAGCCGCGGCCGGAGCTCCCCGCCCGACGGCACTGGGTGCGCCGTACGGCACGGACCTGCGGCTCTACTCGGGCGCCGGAATCCCGACGCTCCAGTACGGCCCCGGCGACATCCGCTACGCCCACGCCCACGACGAGCACGTCGCGATCGAGGAGCTGGAGCAGGCCACCCGCGCCTACGCCCTGCTGGCGATCCGCCGCTGCGGCATCGCCTGACTCACGACGCCTTCTTGAAGACCTCGAACACCGCCAGGTAGTTCTCGTCCCGGTGGCCCGCGTCGATCGCCTGCTCGGCGATAGACGCCAGGTGCCGCGCCTGATCAGCGTGCACGCCCTGCTCCACGCAGGTCCGCACGATGTGTTCGAGCGCGTTCAAGTTCATCTGCATGGTGCCGAGATCACCCGGGTAGCGGGCCGCGTCCAGATCGGCTGCCTGCGCGAGGAGAGTCGAGTCCACCACGGTCGGCATGAACCAGTTGATGGCGAGGTCGGCGAACTCGACCGCCGGGACGTTCGCCGAGCCCACCAGGGCGGCGGCGTGCATGAAGCCGTTCATGGTCGCGTACATCATGCCGAG
Organism: Saccharopolyspora sp. NPDC002686; assembly: GCF_040295745.1. Classification (NCBI taxonomy): domain Bacteria; kingdom Bacillati; phylum Actinomycetota; class Actinomycetes; order Pseudonocardiales; family Pseudonocardiaceae; genus Saccharopolyspora; species Saccharopolyspora sp. NPDC002686. The sequence continues at coordinate 9,696 of NZ_JBEOVY010000216.1, read as the reverse complement.
CAGGGCCGTGTTGTGCAGCACCGCCAGGCCCGGGTCTGCGCCGAGGAAACGCGGTGCCCCCATGCTCGCCAGCGTTTCCCGGTGTTCGCTGAAGACTTCCTCCGAACCGCTGTACAGGAAGGCGGAATCGGGGTGCCCGACGAGCGGCGGCGGCACCATGATCGCGCCGTCGAGGTACGCCACACCGTTCTTGGCGGCCCAGCCGGCTGCTGTGATGGCCTCGCTCGGCGTTCCGGAGTTCAGGTTGACCAGGACCCGCCCAGGCAGGACATCCGCGGCGGAGCCGAGAACTCCGTACATGGTCTCGTAGTCCTTGAGACAGATGATCACGACGGGACTCGCCGACACCGCCTCCGCGACGCTCTCCACGCGATGGGCTCCCTTGGTGACGACGCCGTCCGCCTTCGCCGGAGTGCGGTTCCAGACCGTTGTCGGGTGGCCGCGATCCAGGAGTGCTTCGGCGAGCGCGAGGCCCATCGGGCCGAGTCCGACGACAGTGACCGGTGCGTTGTGCGGAACTGCTCCTCGCTGATTCGTCATGCGGGCTAGGCTCCGGTGTCACATCGATGTGAGAGTCAACCCGGAGTGGCGGTCATCACGTGCGCATGGGGGAGTTCTCCCGGCTGACCGGGGTCAGCCAACGCCTTCTTCGCTACTACGAAGAGCAGGGACTGCTCGCGCCCTCGCGGCTGCCGAGCGGGTACCGCGAGTACTCGGAAGCGGACGTCGCCACGGTGCGGGGCATCCGAATGCTGCTCGCAGCAGGGCTCGGCACCGCCACCATCGCCGAGCTGCTGCCGTGCATGGCCGATGACGGAAGTTCTCTGGCCCCGGCCTGTTCCGGCATGCTGCCGGACCTGAACCGGGAGCGCGAACGGCTCGACGCAGCGGTGGCCGACCTGCTGGCCGCGCGCGACGCGCTGGACGACATCATCGCCGCCACCGAGTCGACCGGCGTCGCCGATCCGGAAGCCTGTGCCGCGCTCGGCGTCCCGAAGTGATCGGTCGAAATCGGCACGGCTGAACGAGATTTCCGTTCAACGCCTGGTTCTCCGCTAGCGCAAGGTTCCGAAGAACGCCCGGATGTCGTCCACCAGCAGATCCGGGGCTTGCAGCGAGGCGAAGTGCCCGCCCGCGGGAAAGCTCGTCCAGCGGGTGATCTTGTGGGAGAGCTCCGCCAAACCTCGAAGCGCCCCGTCACCGGCGAAGTTCGCCACGCCGGTCGGGACCGTGGTGCGCTCGGGACGCCGGCCCCACCCGTCTGCGGACTCCAGGTAGAGCCGCGCCGCCGAACCGGCCGTTCCGGTCAACCAGAAGATCGTGACGTTGGTCAGGATCGCATCCCGGTCGATCGGGGTCTGCTCGGTGCGCGCGGGATCCCAGTCGACGAACCACTCCAGGTTCCACGCCAGCTGACCGGCCGGAGAATCGTTGAGCGCGTAAGCCAACGTCTGCGGACGGGTGGACATCTGCACCGCATAGCCGGAATGCCCGTACCAGAGCGCCTGGTTCCGCTCGGCCTGCGCACGCTCCTCCTCCGACAACCTCGCCAAATCGCTGGGACCGCTTGCCACCGAGGCGTCCACGAGCGCGTTCACGTGCACGCCGAGAACGTTCTCCGGTGCGATCCGGCCGAGCTCCGGCGACACGATGCTGCCGAAATCGCCGCCCTGCGCCCCGTAGCGCTCGTACCCGAGACGCCGCATCAGCTCGGCCCAGGCACACGCGATCCGATTCACTCCCCACCCCGTCCGCGTGGTCGGCCCGGAGAAGGCGAACCCCGGCAACGAAGGCGCGACCACGTGGAAGGCGTCCGCCGGATCCCCACCGTGCGCACGCGGGTCGGTCAGCGGCCCGATGACGTCGACGAAGTCGTAGACCGTGCTCGGCCAGCCGTGCGTGATGATCAGCGGTGTCGCGTCCGACTCCGGGGAACGGACGTGCAGGAAGTGCACCCGCTGATCGTCGATGACCGTCGTGAACTGCGGGAACGAGTTGAGGCGAGCCTCGTGCCGACGCCAGTCGTAGCCCGTGCGCCAGTGCTCGACCAGATCGGCCAGGTAGTCCTGGTGCACGCCGTACGACCAGCCGACTCCGGGGAGTTCCCCCGGCCAGCGGGTGCGGGCCAGCCGCTCCTGCAGATCGTCCAGGGCTTCCTGCGCGACATCGATCCGAAACGGCTCTGGTGCGTTCATGCGGACAGGATTGCGTTGGAGTAGGACAGTTTCGGTCCTGCTCCTCTGGCAGGGTGGGCGGATGCTGGCAACACCCGCTCGTCTGCTCCGGCTGCTGTCGTTGCTGCAGATGGGCCGCGACTGGTCCGGCACGGAGCTCGCCGAACGCCTCGAGGTCACCACCCGGACCGTGCGGCGAGATGTCGATCGCCTGCGCGACCTGGGCTACCCGGTGCACACCACGATCGGCCCTAACGGCGGGTACCGGCTCGGTTCCGGCGCGGCGCTGCCGCCGCTCCTGCTCGACGACGACGAAGCGGTCGCTGTCACGGTCGGTCTGCACACGGCAGCAGCCGGTCACGTCACCGGGGCCGAAGAAGCCTCGCTGCGGGCCCTGGCCAAGCTCGAACAGGTCCTGCCGTCCAGGCTGCGGCACCGGGTCACCACGCTGAAGAACGCAGTCGTGACCGTCTCCCCCGGCAACGAGCCGGGAGTTCAGGCTGCGGTGCTCACCGCGGTTTCGGCCGCCGTCCGTGCTGCTGAAACGCTGCGGTTCGACTACCTCGACCACAACGCCACCGCGTCCCGGCGCAACGTCGAACCGCACCGCCTCGTCTGCTGGGGCCGGAAGTGGTACCTGGTCGGCTGGGACGTCGAACGAGCCGCCTGGCGCACCTTCCGGGGCGACCGGATGACCCTGCGCACCCCCAACGGACCGCGCTTCGCGCACCGCGAACCACCGGACGGTGATGTCGCGGCATACCTGCGCAGAACCATGGGGTTCGAGATGTGGCCGCTGCGCTCGCAGCTGCTCGTGCACGCGCCCGCAGCGGACATCAGCAGCCGAATCGACGGCATCGTGACCCCGGTGGACGAAAGCACGTGCCGACTGGAGCTCGCCTCGGACTCTTACGACCTCGTCGCGCTCGTGGTGGGCATGCTCGATGTCGACTTCGAAGTCGAATCACCTCCAGAACTCGCTGAACACCTGCACAAACTGGCCACTCGATTCACCAAGGCGATCCCCCCGGACCCGGGTGGGCGCACCTGAACTCCGGTGGGTCCGGACGCGGCGACGGTGGGTTCGCCGCGCCCGGACCCCGGCGTCGTTCGATCGCCCGCGCACTGGCCGGAGGCAACACCCTGGGAGGGAGTGGTGTTTCGTCCGCTGCCGGTCGGGCCGGTCGACGCCGAGTTGTGTTGGCCGCTAGTGGAAGTCGCGCGAGGTCGAGGGGATGCGGACCTCCAACTTCTGCAGCCGGTCAGCTCTGAGATTGATCACCCCCTCCGCCCTCTCGACGATTCCGCGCACCAGCAATGCCGCGCTGGAGCGCCCGACTTTGCGGTACCGCGCCCACAAACCCGGCGAGCACACGACGTTGACCATGCCCGTCTCGTCCTCCAGGTTCAGGAACGTGATCCCGCCCGCGGTGGCTGGTCGCTGCCGGTGCGTCACCGCACCACCGACCAGCACCCTGGTCCCGTGCTCCACTTCGGACAGACGGTCGGCCGGAAGCGCGCCCATCGAGTCCAACCTGGCGCGGACGAACTGCAGCGGGAAGCTGTCCGGGGAAACCCCGGTGGCCCAGACGTCCGCCGCAGCCACGTCGACGCCGTCCATGCCCGGTAGCGCCGGAGCAGCAGAAGAAGCCGTGGTTCCTGGCAACCGGTCCGGTCGGTCCCCAGCTGCGGCAGCGGCGTTCCACAGCGCCTCGCGCCGGGACAGCCCGAAGCAGCCGAACGCGCCGGCCGTCGCCAGCGCCTCCATCTGCGCTGCGGTCAACCCCACGCGTCGAGCCACATCGGCCATGCCGGTGTACGGACCACGCTCCGCACGTTCGGCGACCAACTTCTCGGCGCCGTCACCGATTCCGCGCACCGAAGCCAGCCCGAGCCGCACCGCCTGCCGCCCCTCGCTGGCGGCATCGGGTTCCAGATCGGCCTCCACCCGGCTTGCGTTGACGTCCGGGCCGCGCACCCGCACACCGTGCCGCCGGGCGTCCGCGACCAGCGACTGCGGCGAGTAGAAGCCCATCGGTTGCGCCTTGAGCAGCGCCGCGCAGAAGGCCGCCGGGTAGTAGTGCTTGAACCACGCGCTGGCGAACACCAGCAGCGCGAAGCTCAACGCGTGGCTCTCCGGGAAGCCGTAGTTGGAGAAGGCCAGCATCCGCCGGTAGATCTGCTCGGCCAGTTCACCGGAGATGCCGTTGGCCGCCATCCCCTCGAACAGCCGCCCCTTGAGCCGGGCCATCCGCTCTTCGGACCGCTTGGCCCCCATCGCCCGGCGCAGCTGGTCGGCCTCCGCCGGGGAGAACCCCGCGACGTCCACCGCCAGTTGCATCAGCTGCTCCTGGAACAGCGGAACCCCGTAGGTCTTCGCCAGCGCGCCTTTCATCAGCTGGTGCTCGAAGTCCCACTCCTCCTCGCCGTTGCGGCGCCGGATGTAGGGGTGCACCGAACCGCCCTGGATCGGCCCCGGTCGGATCAACGCCACCTCGACCACCAGGTCGTAGAACTTCCGCGGCTTCAACCTCGGCAGCGTGGCCAGCTGGGCCCGGCTCTCCACCTGGAACACCCCGACCGCGTCCGCTCGGCGCAGCATCTCGTAGACCGCGTCGTCGGCCAGGTCCAGCTCGCCGAGATCGACCTCGCGACCATGGTGCTCGCGGACCATCTCGGTGGCGTAGCGCAGCGCCGAGAGCATGCCCAGCCCCAGCAGGTCGAACTTGACCAGACCGACCTCCGCGCAGTCGTCCTTGTCCCACTGCAGGACCGTGCGGCCGGGCATCCGCGCCCACTCCACCGGGCAGACCTCGCCGACCGGCTGGTGGCAGATCACCATCCCGCCGGAGTGGATGCCCAGGTGCCGGGGGAACCCCATCAGCTCACCGGCCAGCCCCCGCACCGGTGCCGGGATCTCGGAATCCTCCGGCAACGGACCCCAGTGCTCGATCTCCTTGCTCCAGGCGTCCTGCTGTCCGGGCGAATAGCCGAGCGCGCGGGCGACGTCGCGCACCGCGGACCGCGGCCGGTAGCTGATCACGTTCGCCACCTGGGCGGCGTGCATCCGGCCGTACTTGCGGTAGACGTACTGGATCACCTCTTCGCGGCGGTCCGACTCGATGTCCAGGTCGATGTCCGGCGGCCCGTCCCGCTCCGGCGCCAGGAACCGCTCGAAGAGCAGCTGGTAGCGCACCGGGTCCGCGTTGGTGATCCGCAGCGCGAAGCACACCGCCGAGTTCGCCGCCGATCCCCTGCCCTGGCACAGGATTCCCCGGCTGCGGCAGAACTCCACGATGTCGTGCACGATCAGGAAGTAACCGGGGAAGTCCAGCTCCTCGATCACCGCCAGCTCGTGCTCGATCTGCCGGTACGCAGCGGGGTTCTGCTGCGGCAGGCCGTACCGCTGCAGCGCGCCCCGGTAGGTCTGCTCGCGCAGCCAACTCGCCTCGGAGCGCCCGTCGGGCACGCTGAACGGCGGCAGCTGCGGAGCCACCAAGCGCAGGTCGAAGGCGCACTCCTTGCCGAGCTCGGCAGCTCGCTGCACGGCCCCCGGGTACCGCGCGAACATCTCGGCCATCTCGGCCCCGGAACGCAGGTAGTTGCCCGCCCAAGCGGGCAGCCAGCCGTCCATCTCGTCCAGGCTGCGACGAGCCCGGATCGCAGCGACCACACCGGCCAGCGCGGCCCGATCCGGCCGGGCCAGGTGCGCACCGGCGCTGGCCACTGTGGACACACCGGCGCGGTCGGCGAGCTCGGCCAGCGCATCGTTGCGCTCGGAATCGGCGGGAAGTCCGTGGTCGGTCAGCTCCACCGCCACGTGGTCCCGGCCGAACAGCGCGACCAGCCGGTCCAGTTCCGCCGCAGCCGCGTCGAACCCGCCCGCCGCGAGCGCGGCCGGCACCGCTCCCTTCCGGCAGCCGGTGAGCACCTGCCAATGCCCTTCGGCCGCGCCGGCGAGCTTCTCCAGCTCGTAGACCGGACGCCCCTTCTCCTCACCGGCCAGCTGCGCCGTGCTGATCGCCCGGCACAAGCTCGCGTAACCGTCCAGATCCCGGGCCAGCACCAGCAAGTGCCGCCCCTCCGGATCGGCCATCCCGTTCTGGGCCCCGGAGAGCCCGAGGCTCAGCTCCGCGCCGAACACCGTGCGCACCCCGTGCTCGGCGGCGGCCTCGGCGAAGCGCACCACCCCGTACAGCCCGTCGTGATCGGTGAGCGCGATCGCCTCCAACCCCAGCCGCGCCGCTTCCGCCACCAGCTCCTCCGGATGGCTCGCCCCGTCCAGGAAGCTGAAGTTGGAATGCGCGTGCAGCTCCGCGTACGGGACCGACGGCACCGCGGGAACGACGTCGGCCCGGTACTCGGCACGCCGCCGGGTCCACGCCGGGCTGTCGTTCCCGTCGCCGGGGTTCCGCTCGTCGCGCGGACCCCGCCCATCGGCGGAAGAGGGCCGGCCGGAAAGCGCGGTCTCCAGTTCCGACCAGGTCTGGGGCGGGTTGAACCAACTCATGACAACCAGTGAACTCCTGTTCGATTCGGCGATGCCACCGAAATACCGACCAACCACTCGAACGAGTGTTCGCCGCTATCGATAGGCGCCCTGAACCCACCAACGGCCCTGCTCGTGCACCAGCAGCAGGGCCACCTCACCCGCCTCGAGCTCAGCGCCCGGCGCTCCCGGCTCAGCCGTGCCGGAGTCGGCTTCGAGCACCACCTGGACCCGCACCAGCGACCGCGGCGGCACCTGCGTCGCCGGGGCCGTCTGCCCGGCACCGTCGGCCAGCAGCTCCGCCCACCAGCGCTCGGTCACCGGCCACGGCCCGGCCCAGCCGGACACCGCGCGGGACCGGCCACCCGCCACCTCGACGCGGCTCGGCGCCGCCGTCAACCGATCCCGGTCGGTGACCTCCACCGGCCGCCCCTCGACGTCGAGAACGACTGCGGGCCAAGGCGAATCCGGCACCACCGAGGGCGACGGGGACGGGATCCGCCCCGGCCACGGGTGGTCCGGTGCCAACGCGGGGCGGCGCTCGTCGCCCCACGGCACGAACCGCACCTGATCGCGCAGATCACGACCGCCGTCGAGCACGCCGGTCAGCACCGCCTCCGGTCCGAGCATGCCCTGCACCCGGGCGAACGCGCGGCCGGCGCGGGCATCCGCCTCGCCGGTCGCGGCGCTGAGCAGGTCGAGCTGCAACCCACCCGCTCCGACGACTTCCTCCGGCCGGAGGCTCAGCACGCTCACCCCGGCCGTCGGGCGCTGCGACCCGCTGCGGCCGTTCAGCCAACCGTCGAGCTGCCAGCGCACCCGATCCGCGGTGGCCGCCGGGGTCAACGGCTCCGCGCACCGCCACACCCGCTCCAGCTCCTCGCCGTGCTCGGTCCGCGCCGAAATCCCCAGCCGCGTGCACGCCAGACCGAGATCGCCGAGCCTGGCGTGCAGCCGGTCCGCCAGCACCTTGGCCGCGAAAGCCGCCCGGTCCACCCGGTCCACCGGCGGATCGAGCTCCTCGGACACCACCAGGTCCGGCGGGACCTGCCGCCGCAGCACCGGCCGCTCCTCCCGGCCCCCGGCCGCGCGGTGCATCACCAGCGCGGACCGGCCGAACCTCGTCGCGACGTCCGACGGATCCAGCGCGGCGAACTCGCCCAACGTGCGAATTCCCAAGCGCCGCAGCAGATCCACCAGCTCCGCCCGCTGCGCGACCTGCCGGCCGGTGAGCCGGTCGGCGAGCTGGTCGATCTCGTCGACGGCCAGCGGTGCGAGGAACTCCGGGCTCAACCCGGGCGCGACCAGCTGGCCGCGCCGAGCGGCCAGGACCGCCGCGAACAGCCCGTCCGCGATGCCCACCTGGCACTCGACCCCGACCTGCGCGTCGATCTTGTCGATCACCCGCTCAGCAGCGCCCGCCTCTGATCCGAAGTAGCGCGCAGGCCCCCGCGCCGGAACCGCCACCAAGCCCGGGCGCACGATCTCCACCCCCGGCATCATGTCCTCGACCGCGGCCACGACCGGCTCGAACAACCGCGCATCCCGATCCGGATCGTGTTCGCAGACAACGAGATCCGGGCAACGGCTCTGCGCCTCGCGGCGGCGCATGCCGCGGCGCACCCCGCCATCGCGGGCCGTCGCGGAGCAGGCCACCACCCGGTTGGCCGCGAACACAGCGGTGGGCACCAACGAACCGAGTTCGGCCGCGCGGGCGGCGGCGACCACCGGCCAGTCCGGGCACCACACGACGAGTCGACGAGGGGGCATCACGAGCACCCCACAACCGGACGCAGCCTCGGCCGCGTGATCTCCACTGGCTCGTCCGCCGGAACTCCGACAGCTCCGCTGCGCGCCGGGAGGAGGAGTCGGCTCGAACGCGGCCGGGACGCCGCACCACGTCCGCCCGCGTGCACCGTGACAGCACGTTCCCGCAGGTAGCCATGGCCCTGACCGAGCCCTCGCCAGCTGGCGTCAGCACAACGCAGCTGCACCTCGGCACCCGCCCACGGGCCGAACGGCAGCAGCACCGAACCGCGGTTGCGCGCTCTCGCCGACAGCCGTCGAGCATCCGAATCCGCGATCCGCCGAGTACCACCGACAGCGACCAGGTCCACCCCGTCGAGCAGCGCGGCGACCACACCCGCCGGGTCGCCGCCCGGCCGCGGAACCACCGCGAGCCTGGAGAGCTCCACACCGGCTTCAGCCGCAGCGACCAGGCTGATGCCGGCCAGCCCCACCACCGCGGCCCACGAGCCGTTGGCGGTCGCTTCGGCGAGCAGCGCGAAGAGGAGGGAAACAGATCCGTGCACCGCCACCGTGCTGCCACGGCGCAAACCTGGCCATGGCAGCACGGCAGCGAGCTCCGTCCGCGTGGGCAGCACCCGGCCCGCACCAGGAACACCACCCGCTTCGACCACCGGCACACCCACGGACACCCCGTAAACCGCGGACGCGCCCGGCGACGTCGAAGACGCCATCGCGGACATCGCTGCCTCCCCACATCGTGCGAGTGGATGCCCGACCCCGGCGCGGGCACCCACCAAGCCGCTGTGGGGAAGACAGCGGTGGAGCCAGCACTGCGCCTGCACCCGAACGCAGCGCCGGTTCCAACGGATCAGTCGACCCCGACATCGCCTGATCCAAACTCGAACCTCAGTTCGAACAAGACAAGTAAACCCCGGCCAGGGCTCCACGTCAAGGCCCGTAGCCAGATTGGGTGAACATTTGTTCGATCGCCCGAAATTCGGCTGAGCGAACGGGAAAAAGCCGCTACAACTCGATCGACGACCGCGCTCCCGGGCCCACCCGGACGGCCGCCCGGACCGCCCAGCAGCGGTCCGGGAACAGCCCCACCGAGCTCGCCGGGCCGGGGCTCCACGCCCCGACACCACCCGCCGGGCCAGCCGCGCGGCGAACGGATCCCACATGCTCCAGGAGGTTTCCCATGCGCACGTCCCGAACGGGCCAGACCCACCAGCACACCACCGCGCTCGACAGCCCGGAAAAGCAAGCGGCGCGGACGACCGTGGT
>NZ_JBEOVY010000215.1:0-13284 GCF_040295745.1 Saccharopolyspora sp. NPDC002686 | reverse complement strand
GCGCGACCGGCACTGACCCCGTTTCGCGCACCGCGATCGTCCGAAGTGGACTCAGCGATCGCCGCGGGCTGCCGGTTCTTCGCCGGATACCCGATTTCCCCGTTCACCTCGCTGCTGGAGAACATGACGCGGCTGCTGCCCGCTGCGGGTGGGGTGTGCATCAACGCCGAGAGCGAGATCGAGGGAGTGAACATGGCCCTCGGTGCGGCGGCGACCGGGGCGAGGGCGGCGACCGGATCGTGCGGCCAGGGCATCGCGCTGATGCAGGAGGCGATCGCCGAGATGGCGTTGAACGAGACGCCGGTGGTCGTGTTCAACATGGCCCGCAACCAGCAGGACTACTTCCAGTGCACCCGCGGCGGTGGCTGGGGCGACTACCGGACGATCACCTTGGCGCCCAAGGACATCCCGGAGGCGGTCGAGCACACCCAGCTGCTGTTCCAGCTCGCCGACACCTACCGCGCTCCGGTGATCCTCTACGGCGACCCGCTGCTGGCGCAGACCCGGGTCGGGGTGCGGATCGACCCGCCGAGCGAGCCGGAGCCGGTCAAGGACTGGGCGCTGGACGGCACCATGGGCGGCACCGGGCGGTCCCGGCAGATCTGGACCTGGGCGATGGGCAAGGCAACCGATCCGGGCCCGGGCCCGGACGGGCACTGGCGGGCGATCGCGGAGAAGTTCGAGCGGATCGCCGCGGCCGAACAGCGCTGGGAAGCCGACCACACCGAGGATTGCGACACGCTGGTGGTCGCGTTCGGTTCGGCGGCGAAGTTCACCGACCACGTCGTGGCGGAACTGCGCGCCGAAGGCCATCGGATCGGCTCCTTCCGGCCCATCACCTTGTGGCCGTTCCCGGGCGCGGCATTGGCCGAGGCCAGCCGCGGGTGCCGACGAGTGCTGGTGTTCGAGCTCAACGCCGGGCAGATGGTCGACGACGTGCGCCAGCACGTGCACGACCGCGGCGCGGTGCGGGCGATCGGCGGGGTCAGCATCCACGAGTCGGGGTTGAGCTACGGGCCGCTGCTCGACGCGCCGGTGATCCGGCAACGGGTGCTCGACGCGATGCGACCCGACGAATCGGAAGGGGTGCGCTGATGGACATCGTCTCCACCGACCGGCCACCGGAAACCGCCAGTCGCAAGGTGGCGGAGTTCCGGCCGCCGTTGCAGCTCGGCGAACATTCGCTGTGCCCGGGCTGCGGGGAACCGGTCGTGCTGCGGGTCCTGCTGGAAACGCTGCAGGAACTCGGCCTGGTGGACCGCACGATCGGCGTGGTGGGGCACGGCTGCTACGGCAGTTTCGTGCGCATTATGGACGTCGACGTGCTGCAATGCCTGCATGGGCGGGCGCCTGCCTGCGCGACCGGGATCAAGCGGATGCGCCCGGACACCGCGGTGTTCACGCTGCAAGGCGACGGCGACATGGTCAACGAGGGGCTGCAGGAGGTCATCCACGCCGCAGCCCGCGCTGAGAACGTCACCTGCATCCTGCTCAACAACGGGGTCTTCGGTGACACCGGCGGCCAGCAGACCACCACCACCGTGCTCGGGCAGCGCACCAAGACCAGTCTGGACGGCCGCGAAGCCGACCAGCACGGATATCCGATCCCCATCGCCGACATCGTCGCGCAGCTGGACGGGGTCGGGTACGTCGCGCGCGGCGCCGTGGGCACGGCCGGCGGGGTGGCGCGCACCAAGCGGATGATCCGCAACGCATTCGAGAGCCAGCTCGCCGGCGAGGGGTTCGGACTGGTCGAAGTGCTGACCATGTGCCCGACGGGGTGGTTCGTCACCGCGCCGCAGGGCCCGGACTACCTCGCCGAGTCGATGGAGCAGACGTATCCGCTCGGCGAGCTGCGTCCGCGCAGGTCGAGCTGAAAGGGGAGTGGAAGATGCCCACGGGCAAGGAGCCCGGCCGGATCACCGCGGCCGAGGCGCGGTCGAGGCTGGTGCGGGTCAAGACCAGCGACGCGGTGGCCGAGTCCATCCTGGACATGCTGTTCAGCGGTGAGCTCAAGGCCGGTGACCGGGTCGACCTCGACGCGATCTCCCGGGAACTCGGCGTGAGCCGGGTGCCGGTGCGCGAGGCGCTGGTGGCCTTGGAACGCGACGGATTGGTCGAAATCCCTTACCACCGCGGCGTTTTCGTGGCGCGGTTCGACGCGGGAACGATCCGGGAGGGCTTCGAGCTCTACGCCCTGCTCAGCGCGCTGACCAGCAGCCGCGTGGCGCGCAGCGGCGACCCGGAGGTGTTGGCGGAGTTGGAGCGTGCCGTGGCGGCGGTGGACGAGGCCACTGAGTACCGCGAGTTCGAGGAATGCGAGCGGGAGTTCCGGCGGATCATCAACGTCGCGTCCGCCGGTCCGCGCCTGCGCGCGACGCTGCGCGGTTTCGGCGGGCTCGTGCCGGTCGCTTCCCGGTTGTCGATGGCCCGGTCGGTGGACATCGAGCGGCGCTTGGTCCACCAGGAGTACGAGGCGATCCGGAGGGGCGACGCGGACGCGTCGGCCGCTTCGGCGGTCGAGCACATCAAGCTGCTCGGCGAATACGCGGTGGAAACCCTGCGCAGCCGCGGGGTGATCGGTGACGAACCGGACGACGAGACCGGGCCGGACGAGCTGTTGCAGGCGTTGGCCGTCCTGGACGGCAAGCGCGGCAAGGGCAAGCGCGGGAAGGGCGGCACGTGATGGGTGCGAGTCGGGGAACGCTGGTCATCGACACCGAACGGTGCAAGGGCTGCGAACTGTGCATCACGGCCTGCCCTCCGAACGTGCTGGCGATGTCGGAGCAGGTCAACACCACCGGTTACCGCTACCCGGTGCTGCACGAGGGCTGCACCGGGTGCACCGCGTGCGCACTGGTGTGCCCGGACGCGGTCTTCGAGGTCTACCGGTTCGAGAACGAGCGCTAGCCGCTCGAACGCTGCTCGGGGCGCGACAAGTCCCCGATGTTCCCAACCTCAGCGTGGAGGTACCGCAGTGGGACGGTTCCGGCTGTGGGCGGCGTGCTGCGCCCTCTTATTGATCACCAGTTGTGGCAGTGCAGTCCAGTTGACCAGCGCGGGCGCGGCGTTCCGCACCGAACCGATCATCATCGGGCTGGTCTGCGACACCTCCGGGCCGGGCGCCTCCTACGCGGTCCCGGCCTGCAACGCCACCGAGCTCGCCATCGACAAGATCAACAGCGAGGGCGGGGTGCGGGGCAGGCCGCTGGCCTACGTGGAGGGCAACGACGAGAGCGACCCGACCAAGACCGCGACCGTGCTGCAGAAGCAGGTCAGCCGCGGTGCTTCGGCGCTGATCGTGCTGACCAGCTCCTCCGGGGTGCTGCAAGCGAAGCCGATCATCGAGCGGATGGGCGTGCCGGTGATCATGTCGGTGGGCACCACCACCGCTGTCGTGGAACCGCCGAACAACACCTACCTCTACGAGCTGGCGCAACCGTCGTCGGACTGGGGGCGGATGTACTGCGAGGCGTTCCAGCGGCACGGGTACCGCAAACTCGCGGTCGTGCAGGACAATTCGCCGTCCCAGGTGAAGTACAACAAGACCCTGCTGGCAGCGATGCCGTGCGTGCAGCAGCACGTGGAGACGGTGCCCATCGACTCCCCGGACGCCAGCGCGATCGCCTCGCGGACCAAGGACTTCCAACCGGATGCGGTGCTGGTGGCCTCGCAGTCGATCAACGTGGAAGTCCTGGTGCACAACGCCTTCGCCACCCAGCTACCGGACGTCCCGCGCTTCACCGTCGCGACGCTGGCGGCCACCCCCTCGGCGTGGCAGCGGGTGCAGCCCGGTGGATTGAACGGTGTGGTCGGGTTGTCCGCGCTCACCGATCACAACGAGCGGTCCCGGGACGTCACCGAGTTCTACCGGTCGCGGCTGGGGGAGGGCTTCACGATGTCGTCGTTCTGGGCCCAGTCCTACGACGGGGTGCAGCTGCTGGCCACCGCCATCGACAACGCCGGCCGGGCCGACGACGGCCCGGCGATCAACGCGGCCCTGCAGCGGATCAACGCCTATCCCGCCAGCTTCGGCTACCCGGGCTTCGCCCTGTCGTTCGGGCCGGACAAGCACCTGGGGCCGGACGGCCTGTGCGGGCAGGTGTTCGTCACGTGGGGTGCCGACAACCGCCTGGCGGGGCCGTGGCCCGGCTACGAGCCGTCCTGCTGACCGGAGGTGTGCGATGCTGCAACCGCAGCTGTGGGTTTCGGCCCTGGAGATAGGGCTGTTCTTCGGCCTGCTGGCGCTGGCCTACTACCTGGTGTTCCTCGGTGCGGGGCTGTTCAACTTCGCCATCGGCGGTTACGCGATGCTGGCCGGTGTTGCGGCGAGCTGGATGACCACGGCGCACGGTGTCGCGGGCTGGCTGGCGGCACTGCTCGCGGTCGGCACCACGATGGCCGTCGCAGTGCTCACCGAGGTCGCGGTGGTCCGCCCGGTGCAACAGCGCGCCGGTCGTGGCGACCTGCCCGCCTTGGTGGCGGTGGCCGCGACGCTGTTCACCTTGCAGGAACTGGCCGGCACCCTGTTCGGCTTCGATCCGTTCCCGCCACCGAAGGTGATCCAGCTGGACGCCTTCACCGCAGGGTCCGTCCACATCGGATCGGCGACGTTGCCGCTGCTGGGCGGCGCGCTGGTGTGCTTCGCGGCCGTGGCGCTGTGGACCGGCCGGACGCGCAGCGGGCGGTTGATGCGCTGCATAGGCGACGACACCGGTGTCGCTCGGCTGCTGGGCCTCCCGGTGCAGCGGACCCGGATCCTGGTGTTCCTGGCCGCCGGGTTGATCGCCGGGGTCGCGGGCTTGCTGTTCGCGGCGAAGTCCGGTGTCGGGGTCGGCGACGGTCTCAAGTGGACGCTCAGCGGGTTCCTGGCGTTCGTGATCGGCGGCTCGGGTTCGGTGTGGGCGCCGCTGCTCGGCGGGCTGCTGCTGGGCATCGGCTACGTGTTCATCCCGCTCTACCTCGGCGGGGCGGCGTTCTACTACGCGCTGGTGGCAGTGGCGATGCTGTTCTTCTCGCTGCGGCCGGAGGGCATCTTCGTGCGAAGGGTGCGGGTGTGATGACGACTCGGATCGGGATGCCCGCACTGCTCTGCGGGGTGGTTGCGCTGGGCGCGCTCGTCGCGTGGGCAGCGCCGGACGGCTACCGGCAGAGCCTGGTTCTGACCGGCCTCGCCTACAGCCTGATCGCCTTGGGCATGTACGTGCCGTTCGTGCTGGCCGGATCGCTGTCGATGGCCTACAGCGCCTACGCCGCGATCGGTCGCCTCGCGGGGGTTTCTTCGTCACTGCGCCTTCGAGTCCTCCAGGACGGCCAGGATCGCGGTCTGCTTGGCGTCGCGTTCGGCGACCAGCTCCGCGTAAGTCCGGCCGGCCACCGCGGTTTCGGCCTGGGAGAGGACGAGTTCCACCGTCTCGGCGTCCAGCTCCGGCGTGCCGAGGTCCCGCCAGCTCGCCTCCAGCCCCCGGCCCAGGGTGGTCAGCCAGTGCCGGAGCCCGCCCTGGCCGCCTCCGAGGTGGAAGGCCAGGAACGGGCCGACGGTGGCCCAGCGCAGCCCGATCGAGCGGGTGACGACCTCGTCGAGCTCGGCGACCGTGACCACGCCTTCGCGCACCAGGTGGATGCTCTCCTGCAGCAGCGCGGACTGGAGCCGGTTGGCCACGAACCGGGCGATCGGTTTGCGCAGCACCACCGGGGCCTTTCCCACCGACCGGTAGAACGCGACCACCGCGTCGACGGTCTCGGCCGGCGTGCGGGAGCCTGCGACGACTTCGACCAGCGGGACGACGTGCGGCGGGTTGAACGGGTGGCCGACCACGACCCGGCCGGGTTCGCGCATCGACGCGCCCAGCTCGTCCGGCGGGAGGGTCGAGGTGGACGACAGCAGCAGCGCATCGGGTTCGGCGACCGTTTCCAGCTTCACGAACAGCTCGCGCTTGGCTTCCAGGTCCTCCTCGGTGTTCTCCTGGACCACGTGCGCTCCCCGCACCGCGGCCGCCAGGTCCGGCTCGATCTCCAGCCGGGTCGCGAGTTCAGCCGGGTCCTGCGCACCGCCGGGGAGGTGCGGCGCGAACATCGCCAGCGCCTCCGCCACCTGGTCCCCGACATCACCGCGCCTGCTGACCACCCGCACGCGCAGGCCGGCGCCCAGGAACAGCGCCACCCAGCCCAGCCCGATGGTGCCCGCTCCGATGACGGTGACCGTGCGGGTTTCCGATGTCTCGTCCATGTCCTCTCGTCCCTCCGATCCGCGTGTTCTTGCGCTCATCCGCCGGACAGCACCAGCCGTGCGTACGCCGTCGCGCCCGCCGTGAACTGCAACCCGCTGTGGCCGGCGATCCCGGCGACGTCGCGCCAGCCCCGGGCGAGCACGTCGCCTTCGTCCTGCGCGGTGCTGCCCGCCGAGCGGAACAACCGGTCCACCGCGCCGGACAGCAGCTCGACGGCCAGCGCGCAGTCGCGCTGGTTGCGCGCCACCAGCTCCGGCGGCACCGCACCCGAGTCCGCTACCTCGGCGACGCGGGTGAGCAGCAGTTCGGCGAGGTCGATCTCCCCGGCGGAGCGGGCGAAGGTGAGGTCGATGCCGGTGCGGTCGACCGGCCCGGAGATGACGGTCTGGCCCTGCTTGGCGAGCTTGGCCGACAGCAGGTCCGACCACCGGGCCAGCACCGCCGATCCGGCGCCCAGCGCGGGTGCGGCCAGCGTCATCCCGTTGGCCGCCTTGAGCGGCACCGAGTGGCAGGCCGCAGCTGCGTCCGGCGCGGTGCCTGCCATCAGGTCCGCGGTGTCCAGGGCGCGGTGGGCCGGTACGAAGACGTCTTCCAGCGCGAGCGAGTGGCTCCCGGTGCCTCGCATGCCCACGGTGTGCCAGGTGTCGATGATCTCGAACGTGCCCTTCGGAACGGCGAAGAACTTCGCGCTCGGCGTCTCTTCCGCCGTTTTCCCGCACAGCAGCGCCCAATCGGCGACGGCGACCCCGCTGACGTAGGGCCAGCGGCCAGACAACCGCCACCCGCCCGCGACGGGTTCCGCGGTCCCGGCGGGGAGCAGTCCGCCGACGAGCACCGCGTCCGGTCCGTCCGCCCACACCTCCGCGCGTCCCTCGGCGGGCAGGTAGGCGGCCATCCGGCCGACTGCGGCGCACAGCGAGGCGAACCACGCCGCGGACGCGCACCCGCGACCGACCTCAGCCACGGCACGCACCAGCTCGCCGAAACCGCCCGCAGCTCCCCCGTGGGCAGCGGGAACCATGTGCCGGGCGAATCCCGCCTCCACGACCGCGTCGACCACGGTGGTGACCGGTCCGCGCGCCGCATCGGCTTCGGCCGCGTGCGCCGCCGCGACCTTCGACACGACCGACGAAGCCGTCACCAGCGCCGTGCAACCGGCTCCCGGGCTCACCGGCCTGCTCCTGGGATCAGGACGATGCGGCCGGTGTGCGCCCGGGCCTCGATGAGCGCGTGCGCCTTGGCCGCCTCCGCCAGGTCCAGTGTCTGGTAGACCGCGTGCCTGAAACGACCGCTCTGCAGGCCGTCCGACAGATCGGCGAGCGCGGACTCGTACTGCTCGCGCCGTGCTGTGCGCCAGGTCGACAGCGCGAACGCCGTGACGTACTTGAGCCGGATCAGGTCCATGACGCTGACCGACGGGACCTCCCGGCCACCGCCCGCCGAGCCGTAGAAGACCAGCCGTCCCATCGGGGCGAGCAGCTCGAGGCCGGCGCGCAGCACCGAACCGCCGACGCTGTCCAGCACCAGGTCGACCCCGCCGACTGCCGCGCGCACCTGGTCTGGCCAGTCGTCGGAGCTGTAGTCCACGACGTGGTCGGCACCGAGCGACAGGACGAACTCGCACTTGCCCGGAGATCCGGCGGTGCCGACGACGACCGCACCCGCGGCTTTGGCCATCTGCACCGAGATGTGCCCGATGCCGCCGGAGGCGGCGTGCACCAGGACCACCTCGCCGCGCTTCACCATGCCGACGTCGAGGGTGCCCGCCGCGATCGGGCCGGACGACGGCAACGCCTTGGCGGCCGCGGCATCGAGCCCTTCCGGCACCGGCAGCACGGTGTCGGCATCGACGACGACGTAATCGGCGTAGGCGCCGTAGAGGGTGAAGGCACCGACGCGGTCGCCGGGTCGCATCCCGCGCACGTCGGGACCGACCGCTTCGATCCGGCCGATCACGTCGCCCCCGAGCACCGACGGCAGTTCGCGGTTCCACATGGGGGCGGGGAAGATGTCCCGCCGCATCTGGGTCTGCGCGAAGCCGACGCTGACCGCTTCCGCTTCGATCAGCACCTGCCCCGGGCCGGGCCGGGGCACGGGGGTCTCCTCGACGGTGAGCACTTCGGGTGGGCCGAACTCGTGGAACCGCACGGTCCGCATCCGTTCCTCCTGCGAGACGAGCGGCGAAACCCCGTTCCGCCGCGCGGGTGGTGGTGACAGCCGCCGACCGGATCGCCGCAGCCATGTGGTCCTCTGTGGACGGTTTGCTAGAGCGAAGCGCCCGCCCGGAGCAGCGCCGCTCGGACCACGTCCGCGGTGTCGGGCAACCGGTCCACCTCGGCCAGGTAGGCCGCCCGTGCTTTCGCCGCGGCGTCCCTGGCTTCGCTGTCGTAGAGCAGTGCGGTCAGCCCGCCGACGACCGCGTCCTCGTCGAACAGCTCGGCGGTGGTGAACGCACTGGTGAACGGGTTGTCCCGCAGCGCGGGCTCGAGCAGCCGGACCCATCCCCAGGGCCACAGCGTGAACTGCGGGACGGGCCCGGTGAATCCCGCGATCCAGTCCCGCACGGCGGGCTTGAGGCCGGAGTGGGCGCCGGGCTGGAGTCCGTTGACCGACAGCAGACCCGGCACCCCGGCGAACAGCGCGTGCTCCAGCCCGGCGGCGGGGAAGTAGAACGACCAGACCGCGTCGGACGCCGCGACGAGCAGGTCCGGCGGACCGTCGGTCACCACGTGCGTCCGGTCGGCGGGCAGCGCGTCGAAGGCGTCGAACCGGGGGCCCGCCATCAGCAGGTGCGTGCTCGCGGGCAGCGACCGCAGGTAGTGGGCGACGAGTTCCGGGACGCGGTTGGCCAGCTCCCCCACGATCCCCTTCGCCCGGTCCGCCATGGTGCGCTGCGGTTCGAGCGTCGGCACCACGAGCACCGGGTCCTCCGCGCCGATGCCGTACCGCGCGCGCACCCGCGCCCGCTCCTGCGGGGACAGCGGGCTCGTGGTGGGCGTCGCGCGGTAGGTGAAGACGTGCTCGGCCGTGCTGGTGTGCGCGGTCGGGACCGGCCTCAGGTGCGCGGGCATCCGCAGCAGGTGGTCGTCGATGCGCACCACCCGGCCCATGATCTCCGCTTCGAACCGGGACTCCTCGTCCAGTTCGTACAGGTCGATGGGGATGACCGGCACGCCCAGGTCCGCCACGAACCACGGATCGATCCCGTACCCGTAGCGGAAGGTCAGCCAGTGCGCGAAGTAGTCGCTGAGCACGACGGCGGTGGGCCGCACCTGCCGCGCGACCTCCGCGATCCGGTCCTGCACCGCCTGCCCGAGCGAGGAGTCGATCAGCGTGTGCGGCAGCCCCGCCGCGCGCACCTGGGACTCGTTGAACCGGTCCACGACGAAGTGCGATTCGATGCCGGCCGCGCGCAACTGCACGGCCAGCGCGACGCCGATGGCGGTCTCGTGGTGCTCGCGCTCCACCGGGGCGATCACCAGCAACCGCACGGGTTCCCCGGTCATGGCCGCACCTCCAGCGCAGCACCGTCCGCGAACGGCGTGAAGTCCATCGTCACGCGCTCACCGTCCCCCGGTCGCATAGACGACTCTTCGAACCTCGCTCGACGCCGGCGGCACGGCCCGGCGTCGAGCTGCTTTCGAGCCCGGTGGTCGAGAGTCGGCGGGGTCGGCAGCCGCCAGGGAGGAGCACGCGATGACGGACCGGTCGATGACCGCGGAGGAAGTCGGTGAGTTCTACGACGACCGCGGCTGGCTCTACGAGATCTTCATGGGCCAGAACCTGCACATCGGTTGGTGGGACGACGCCGATCCCGACGTCGACCCGAAGGACCGGATGACCGACGTGCTGATCGGCAAGACCCCGGTCCGCCGCGGCGACCAGGTCCTGGACGTCGGCTGCGGCAAGGGCCGCCCGGCGCTGCGCCTGGCCGCCGCCACCGGTGCCGCGGTCACCGGCATCACCGTCAGCGAGGAGCAGGTGGCAGCGGGCACCGAAGCGGCCGCGGCGGAAGGCCTGTCCGCGCAGGTGGAGTTCGCCTGCGTCGACGTGATGGACATGTCGTTCCCACCGGGTTCCTTCGACGCGGTGTGGGCGGTCGAGACCCTGATGTACCTGCCCGACCGCCGGGCCGCGCTGCAGTCCCTCTTCGAGGTCCTGCGCCCGGGCGGGCACCTGCTGATCTCCGACTACGTCGAGCTGGAGCCGCTGGACGAGCGGATGCGCGAGGTGCTGGTCGAGGGCTTCACCGTCAGCTCCCTGCCGACCGCCGAGGACTACCGCGGATTCCTGGCCGACACCGGCTTCGAGCTCGCCGAGCTCACCGATGCCACGCCGCACCTCCAGCGGTCGGCCGCGCGCATCGAGGACATCGTCGCCGAGAAGTACCACCTGGTGGTGGAGAAGGGCGGGGCCGAGTTCGCCGAGGAGTTCCGCACCATGATCAGCGGCGTGTCGACCCTCGAGCGCGACCACCTCGGCTACACCATCGCCCTGGCCCGCAAGCCCTGATCACCATCCTTTGTAGACGGCGGAGGAACGGGTGAAGATCAGCGAACTGGCCATCCCCGGGGTGTTCCAGGTGGTGCCGGACCAGTTGACCGACGCGCGGGGGTGCTTCTACGAGGGCTTCCGCGTGGACGCGCTGCGCGATGCCACCGGCCACCACTTCCCGGTGGCGCAGATCAACTACTCCGTGTCGAAGCGCAACACGCTGCGCGGCATCCACGGGGTGCTGATCCCACCGGGGCAGGCCAAGTACGTCACCTGCGTGCGCGGCGCCCTGCTGGACGTCGTCGTGGACCTGCGGGTGGGGTCGCCGACCTTCGGGCAGCACGTTCAGACGCTGCTCGAAGCCGGGACCGGCACCGCGGTCCACGTGCCCGAAGGACTGGGCCACGGCTTCCTCGCCCTCTCCGACGACAGCTGCATCTGCTACGTCCTGTCCTCGACCTACGTGCCCGGCACCCAGTTCGAGATCGATCCGCTCGACCCGGAACTCGCGCTGCCGTGGGGGTTCACCGAGCGACCGCTGCTGTCGGACAAGGACGCCGGCGCGCCGACGCTGCGCCAGGCGCTGGACTCCGGCCTGCTGCCGAACTGGGCGGATCTCGCGCCCCGCGACCAGTCCCAGCCAGAGGAGAGCCAGACATGATCAACGTTTTTCAGCCGTCCCTCGGCACCGAGGAGCTCGCCGCGGTCTCCGAGGTGTTCGAGAGCGGATGGCTCGGCCACGGCCCGCGGACGAAGGCGTTCGAGGCCGCCTTCGCCGAGCACCTCGGCGTCCAGCCGGAGGGCGTCATCTTCCTCAGCTCCTGCACCGCGGGGCTGTTCATCTCCACCGAACTGCTCGACCTCGGCGAGGACGACGAGGTGGTGCTGCCCTCCGTCAGCTTCGTGGCCGCGGCGAACGCCGTGGCGGCCACCGGGGCGCGCCCGGTGTTCTGCGACGTCGACCCGCGCACGCTCAACCCCCGCCGGTCCGACGTCGAGAGCGCGATCACCGATCGGACCAAGGGGGTGCTGCTGCTGCACTACGGCGGGTACCCCGGCGAGATCACCGAGATCGCCGAGATGTGCCGGGAGCGCGGCATCCCGCTGATCGAGGACTCCGCGTGCGCGGTCGCGTCGTCGGTCGACGGCCGGGTGGCCGGTTCCTTCGGCGACATGGCGATGTGGAGCTTCGACGCGATGAAGATCCTCAGCACCGGCGACGGCGGCATGCTCCACGTCCGCGATCCGGAACTCGCCCGGCGCGCGCGGCGGCTGGCCTACCACGGCCTGGAGCAGTCCAGCGGGTTCGCCAAGGCCCGGGTGTCGCACCGGTGGTGGGAGCTCGACGTCCGCGACTTCGCCCGCCGGGTGATCGGCAACGACCTGACCGCCGCCATCGGCCAGGTCCAGCTGCGCCGGATGCCCGAGTTCGTCCAGCGGCGCAAGGAGATCGTCGACTGCTACGACGCCGAGCTGGCCGACGTGGACGGCCTCGTGCTGCCGCCGCCGCTGCCCGCCGGGCACGAGTCGTCGTACTACTTCTACTGGGTGCAGATGGCCGCGTCGATCCGCGACCAGGTGGCCGCCGATCTCTACGAGGCGGGTGTTTACACCACCTTCCGGTATCCGCCGCTGCACCGGGTTCCGGCCTACGGCGCGCCTGCCGAGCTGGAGCTGCCCGGCGTGGACCACGCCTCGGACACCACGTTGTGCCTTCCGCTGCACCAGGGCTTGGACGACTCCGAGGTGCGCGAGGTGGTCACCCAGGTCCGCAAGGCCGTCGAATCCCGGTCCTGAGCCTGTCCGTTCACGGCGAGTTCGCCGACTCGCGCGATTGACCTCAAGTTCGGTTCAGCTTGTACCGTCCGACTCGAGAGCTGCGGCAGATCTCCCTTCCCCGCAGCGGTTTTCCGTCGAGAGGACTGGGAATGCGAATCGACTCGGAGGTGCTCGAGGTCCTGTCCGAGGCGAGGGTCCTGGAGCTGGGCACGATCGCGCGCGACGGCTGCCCCAACGTCCGGCCGATGGCCGCGACCTGGATCGCGGATGCCCGGCACATCATGCTCACCACCACGCTGGCCCACCCGCAGAAGACGTTCAGCATCCGGCGCGACGGCCGGGTTTCGGTGCTGTACTCGGACTTCACCGGGAGCCGGCTCACCGGCGGACCCGCGGTCCTGGTCCAGGGCACCGCGTCCGCACCGGACGTGGTGGCCCGGCCGCAGGACATCAAGGAGTACTGGCGCGAGCTGTTCCGCAAGACCCCTTCGCTGGTCGAGGACTTCGCCTCCGCGGAAGCCAGGGCGACGATGGACTGGTACTACCTCCGGTTGCCGGTCTTCGTCACGCCCGAACGCGTCCGGGTGCTCGAACCACTCGAGGCCGGCGGTTCCTTCGAACCCCTCCCGCCCTGGGACTTCCCGATGGGCGTGCAGATCGCCGACGCGCTCGAGCGCTACCCGACGGCCGTGTTCACCGCCCGGGACAGCACCGGGCACCCCTACGCCGCGCGGGCCGAGGTCACCGGGGCCGGCTCCAACGGGGAGCTGCGGCTGCGCAC
>NZ_JBEOVY010000214.1:0-13287 GCF_040295745.1 Saccharopolyspora sp. NPDC002686 | reverse complement strand
GTGCCAGAACAGCAGCGGCGACTGCCACAAGTCGCGGCCTTCGGCCTGGCCGAAGAGGAAACTGGTGTACCCAGCGGTCAGCGCCGCCGCCAGCACGTCGTCGAAGCCGTTCGGCCCGCCGTAGTACGGATCCGGCACCTCGGCGCCGTCCTCCGACGACGGGTCGAAGGAGCGCATCAAGCGGACCTTCGACGGGTCGTCGGCCAGGCGGCGCACCGCGCGCAGGTGCCCGGCGTCCATCGCCAGCAGCAGGTCCGCGCCCAGGTGGTGGTCGTCGATCTGCGCGGCGACGTGCTCGGTGGGGTAGCCGTGGTCCGCGAGCACCTTCGCGGTCCGCGGATCGGCGGGTTCCCCGGCGTGCCACGGCCCGGTCCCGGCGCTGGAGACCTCGACCTGCCCGTTCAACCCGGCCCGGCGCAGCTGTTCGGAGAACACGAGTTCGGCCATCGGGGAGCGGCAGATGTTGCCGGAGCAGATGAAGGAGATGTGCACGTCCACCGAGGGTACGGGCGGCTCGGCCGGTGGAGGTCGAAGGGCGCACGGTCGATGTCGAGTCCTGGTTAGACTGCCGTCGATGAGCAGCGGGCACGATCGGGATTTGTTGCGCCACCACGGCGATGTGGACGCCGAGCGCGGGCTGCTCGACTTCGCGGTCAACGTCCGCCTGGACCGCCCGCCGGCGTGGCTCCGCCAACGCCTCGCGGCGGCGCTGGACGGCCTCGGCCGCTACCCGTCGGCCGCCGACGACCTCGCCGCTCGCGCGGCTGCCGCCGCCCGCCACGGCCGCGACGCGGACGAGGTCCTGCTGCTCGCGGGCGCCGCGGAGGGCTTCGCCCTCCTCCCGTCGCTGCGCCCCCGCTTGGCCGCCTTGGTGCACCCGTCGTTCACCGAGCCGGAGCTGGCGCTGCGCACGGCCGGTGTCGAGGTCACCCGGGTCCAGCTGGATCCGGCCGACGGCTACCGGCTGGACGCCGACGCGGTGCCGGAGCAGGCGGACATGGTGGTGCTGGGCAATCCGACCAACCCGACGTCCGTGCTGCACCCGGCGGCGGAGATCCGGCGGCTGCTGCGGCCGGGCCGGATCGTGGTCGTCGACGAGGCGTTCACCGACACCACGCCGGGCGAGCCGGAGTCGCTGGCGGGCTGCCGCGAGCCGGGTCTGCTGGTGTTGCGCAGCTTGACCAAGATGTGGGGCCTGCCCGGGCTGCGCGCCGGGTACGCGCTGGGTGCGCCGGAGCTGCTGGCCGAGCTGGGCCGGACCCGTCCGCACTGGCCGATCAACTCGCTGGTGCTGGAAGCGGTGATCGCCTGCTGCGAGCCGTCCGCGCTGGCAGAGTCGGAGCGGGCTGCGGCGGAGTTCGAGGAGCACCGGGCCGGGCTGGTGGCCGAGCTGGCCGCGATCCCGGGGTTGCAGGTCGCCGAGCCCGCGCGGGCGCCGTTCCTGCTGCTGCGGGTGGACGACGGCGAGCAGGTGCGGGAGGAGCTCAGGGCGCGGGGGGTGGCCGTGCGGCGCGGCGACACCTTCCCCGGCCTGACTGCTGACCACCTCCGGGTCGCGGTGCGCGATCCGGAGCAGAACGCCTTGCTGGTCAAGGCTTTTCGCGATGTTCTGGGATGGGGGTGAACCGGTGGCGGTTCGGATTCGGGATGTGGTCGAGGCCCTGGAAGCGGCCTACCCGGTCGGTCTGGCGGAGAGCTGGGACGCGGTCGGCCTGGCGTGCGGTGACCCGGACGCCGTGGTGCAGCGGGTGCTGTTCTGCGTCGACCCGGTCGAGGCCACTGTGGACGAAGCGGTGGATTTCGGTGCGCAGCTGCTGGTTTCGCACCACCCGCTGCTGCTGCGCGGTGTGCACGGCGTGCCCGCGAACGACCCCAAGGGGCGCATCGTGCACCGGCTGATCCGCGGGGGCATCGGCCTGTACTGCGCGCACACCAACGCCGACAGCGCGGTGCAGGGCGTGTCCGACGCGCTGGCCGCAGCGATCGGCCTGACCGTGACCCGCCCGCTGGCCCCGCACGCCGAAGGCGCGGACACCGGGCTGGGCCGCATCGGCGAGCTGCCCGCGGCCGAGCCGTTCCGCGACTTCGTCGCCCGCGTCGGCCACAGCCTGCCGACCACGGCGTGGGGCGTGCGCGGTGCCGGTGATCCGGAGCGCCCGATCCGCACCGTGGCGGTGTGCGGCGGTGCCGGCGACTCCTACCTGGCCACCGCCGCGGCGGCCGGGGTCGACGCCTACGTGACCGCTGACCTGCGGCACCACCCGGCCGGTGAGCACATCTCGCGCGCGGACGTGCCGGGCACCCAGGTGCCCGCGCTGGTCGACGTGGCGCACTGGGCGAGCGAGTGGCCGTGGTGCCAGCAGGCCGCGGACATCGTGGCCGCCGCGCTGCCGGATACAGTCGAAGTCCTCGTTTCCACCCGCCGAACCGACCCGTGGACGCTCCACGCCGGTGCGGCATCAGACCCAGGGAGGGCGCTGGCGTGAAAGCCGACCCCGCCGTGCAACGACGGCTGCTCGATCTCGCGGACGCCGACGCCGAGCTCAACCGCGTTCAGCACCGCCGCCGGTCGCTGCCCGAGCTGGAGCTGATCGGCGAGGCCGAGCGCGAGGTGCGGACCAAGCGCGATGAGCTGGTGGTCGCCGAGACCGCGTTCAGCGATCTGGACCGCGAGGTCAAGCGCCTGGAGAACGAGGTCGAGCAGGTCCGCAAGCGCGAGCAGCGCGACCGCGACCTGATGGCCGCGGGCGCCTCGGCCAAGCAGCTGGAGGACCTCGAGCACGAGCTGCAGACCCTGGCCCGCCGCCAGGGCGTCCTGGAGGACGAGCAGCTCGAGGTCATGGAGCAGCGCGAAGCCCTCGAGACCAACGTGACCAAGTCCCGCGAGGCGCTTGCCGAGTCCGAGGAGAAGCTGCGCGAGGTGCAGGAGCGCCGCGACGAAGCTCTCGCCGGGTTCGAGTCCTCGCAGGCCCGGCTCCAGGGCGAGCGCGACCTGATCGCCAAGGGACTCCCGGAGGACCTCCTGGCGCTCTACGACCGCATCCGCGCGAAGGGCGGTGTCGCGGCCGGGCTGCTGCAGGGCGCCCGGTGCGGCGCGTGCCGGATCGAGCTGGACCGCACCGCGCTGAACGAGGTGCGCGAGGCGGCGGCCGACGACGTGGTCCGCTGCGAGGAGTGCGGCGCGATCATGGTGCGCACCGGGGAGTCTGCGTGACCTCGGCCGTGCTGGTCGAAGCGGACGGCGGTTCGCGCGGCAACCCCGGTCCCGCGGGCTGCGGGGCCGTGGTGCGCGACGCGGCCTCCGGCGCGGTGCTGGCGGAGCGCTCGATCAGCCTGGGCGTCACGACCAACAACGTCGCCGAGTACCAGGGGCTGATCGCCGGGCTGCGCGCGGCGGCGGAGCTGGGCGCCGCCGAGGTCGACGTGCGGATGGACTCCAAGCTGGTCGTCGAGCAGATGGCCGGCCGCTGGAAGGTCAAGCACGCGAACCTGCAGCCGCTGGCCGAGGAGGCCCGCGGTCTGGTCGCCGGGTTCGGGCGGGTGAGCTTCGAGTGGATCCCGCGCGCGGAGAACTCGCACGCGGACCGGCTCGCCAACGAGGCGATGGACCGGCAGGAGGGCGGCTCGCCCAAGTCCGAGGAACCCACGTCGAGCGCTCGGACCCGGCCGGCCGGCTGGACCGGTGCCAACGGCACGCCCACGCGGATGTTGCTGCTCCGGCACGGTCAGACGCCGATGTCGGTGGAACGGCGCTACTCCGGGCGCGGTGACGTCTCGCTGACCGAGCTGGGGGAGCGGCAGGTGCGCGCGGCGGGCAAGCGGCTGGCCGCGATGGACGGGGTGATCACGCCGGACGGCGTGGCCCCGGTGATCGCTTCGCCGCTGACCCGCACCCGGCAGTCCGCGCAGGCGGTCGTCGACGCGACCGGTAGCGAGCTGCACTTCCACGACGGTCTGCTGGAGACCGATTTCGGCGAGTGGGAGGGCCTGTCGTTCAAGGAGGCCTCCGAGCAGTTCCCGGAGCTGCACGGCAAGTGGCTCGGCGACCCGAGCGTCGTGCCGCCGGGCGGGGAGAGCCTCGACTCGGTCTACCAGCGGGTCCGGGCCGCCCGCGACGACCTGGTGGCGCGCTACGCGGGCCGCACGATCATCGTGGTCAGCCACGTGACCCCGATCAAGTCCCTGCTCCGCCTCGGCCTGGGCGTGGGACCGGAGATGTTCTACAGCCTCCACCTGGACCTGGCTTCGCTGTCCATCGTGGAGTTCTACCCGGACGGCCACTCCTCGGTCCGCCTGGTCAACGACATCTCCCACTGGCAGTAGTTGCCTCGTGAGCACTTCGGGGTGCCATAGCGCCCCGAAGTGCTCACGAGCCATGAGCTGCTGAACTTCCCCCGCTGCTGAAGCAGGAGCGGCCCGAGCGGAGTCCGGGCTGCGGTCCCCTAAAACAGGTATGGACCATTGACACCTGTGACGCGGGTTACTAGCGTCCCTGAAACCGTATGGGAAGTTAACGGTTAGGGGTGCTGGTGGCTCGGGAGTCAGGTGCGGGGCGGGACGGCAGTCCTCGGTTGCTGCGGGAGATCAACGATCGGGCCGCGATCGAGGCGATGCTGCGCCGCGGCGCGCTCACCCGGGCCGAACTCGAAGCCGCCATCGGACTTTCCAAGCCCGCGACCGTGTCGCTGCTGGCCCGGCTGGAGAAGGCCGGGATGGTGCGGCGCGGCGAGATGCGCGGCGGGAACCGCGGTCCGGCCGCGCAGATGTGGTCGGTCAACGGCGATCTCGGGCACGTCGCGGGCGCCAGCCTGACCCCCGAAGAGGTCGACGTGGTGATCGCCGACATCACCGGCGAAGTCCGCGTGGAGCACCGGGGCGCCCTGCCGTCCGGCGCTGGTGCGCCCGAGGCGTTCGCCGCGGCGATGGCAGAGGCCGCCGGGCGCATCGGACTGCGCACCGATCAGCTGGCCGAGGTCGTCGTCGGTGCCCAGGGCGGTGTGGACCCGGCGACCGGTCATCTCGGCTTCGCCCCGCACCTGCCCGGTTGGGAGGGCTTCGACGTGCCCGGCAGGCTGCGCGAGTCGCTGGGCACCGACGTCCTCGTCGACAACGACGTCAACCTCGTCGCGCTGGTGGAGATGACCACCGGTCGCGCCCGCGACGTCCGCGACTTCGTGCTCGTCTGGCTCGGCGACGGGCTCGGCGCGGCGGTGGTGATCGACCGCGTCCTGCACCGCGGAGCCACCGGAGGTGCCGGCGAGATCGACTGGATCCGGGTGCCCGACCGGGCCCACCGGGACACCGGAGTCGACCGGACCGGCGACAGGCTGGGCCGGCTCCTCAGCTACCGCTCGATCAACGAGCTCGCCCGCGCGCACGGGATCAACGCCCGCAACGCCGTCGCCGCTGTCCGGGAAGCCCGAGCCGGCGCCGGGCAGGAGTTCCTGGCGGACCTGGCGCGCCGGGTGGCCACCGGTGTCGCCGGCGTGGTCAGCGTCCTGGACCCCGAACTCGTGCTGCTGACCGCCGAGATCGCGCAGGTCGGCGGCCCGGAGCTCACCGACCTGGTGGCCGGGGAACTGCACCGCCTGGTGGTGCCGCGAACCCCCGTCGAACTCGCGCGGTGCACCGACGACGCGGTGCGCGCGGGTGCGCTGCAAGTCGCTCTCGGGATGGCCCGGGAGCAGCTCTTCGGACTGCCCGTCACGGCGGTGGGAGTCCGGTCTGTCCCGCACGACCAAGTCGAGTAGGAGGCGCGATGAGATCGAGGTTCCCCGCCCGCGCGAGCAGACGCGGGCTGTTGGCCCTCGCTACCGCGGCGGCCGCGCTGGTGGCCGCGTCCTGCACCGCCGGGTCCACATCGGACGGTCCGCAGCCCGCGCCGGGCCCCGACGAGCAGGTCACCATCACCGTGTCCAGCCAGTTCACCGACCGCGAGCTGGACGTGCTCAACCGGGTCCTCGACGGGTTCCACGCCCAGCACCCCAACATCACCATCAACAGCCAGGGCAACCAGGACGACGACAAGATCACCCAGGCCATCCGCGGCGGCAACCCGCCGGACGTGGCGATCTCGGCGGAGACCATCAACCTCGGCCAGTTCTGCGCCAGCGGCGCCTGGCAGGACCTCGGCCCCTACCTGCAGCGCGACCGGGTCGACCTGGACCAGATCGTCGAGGTGTCCCAGAAGTACACCGAGTTCGACGGCAAGCGCTGCGCGATGCCGCTGCTGGCCGACGTCTACGGCCTCTTCTACAACACCGACGCCTTCGCCCGCGCGGGCATCACCCAGCCGCCCAAGACCATGTCCGAGCTGACCGACATGGCCAAGCGCCTCACCGAGTTCAACCCGGACGGCTCGATCAAGGTCGCCGGCTTCCTGCCGGTGCTGGGCTCGCAGGCCAACCACCCGTGGAACTGGGCGCCGCACTTCGGCGCGGAGTGGATGGACCAGCAGGGCAAGTCGGTGCTGGGCCAGGACCCGGCCTGGCAGGAGATGTACCGCTGGCAGAAGGAGCTCGTCGACTTCTACGGCTGGGACCGCCTGGTGCAGTTCACCTCCGGGCTCGGCCAGCAGTACTCCGCCGACAACGCCTTCCAGAGCGGCAAGATCGCGATGATGATCGACGGCGAGTACCGCACCGGGTTCATCGAGGACACCACGCCGGACCTGCGCTACGCCACCGCGCCGTTCCCGGTCGCCGACGCGAAACCCGAGCTCTACGGCACCGGGTTCGTGACCGGCACCATCATCGGCATCCCGCGCGGAGCCGAGAACGCCGGCGCGGCTTGGGAACTCGTCCGCTACCTGACCACCGACACGAACGCGCTGGTGGAACTGGCCAACGGCCTGAAGAACGTGCCGACCACGACCGCAGCGCTGCACGACCCGCGGGTGGAGACCAGCGAGCAGTACCAGACCTTCCTCGACCTGTTCGACAACCCGCAGCTGGTGCCCAGCCCGCCGAGCCCGAACGGCAGCGCCTACATGAAGTCCACAGAGGACTTCTCGGTGAAGTGGCAGAGCGGCCAGGTCGGCGACCTGGGTGCCGCGCTGCGGGAGCTGGACGGCCAGATCGACGCGGCCAAGGCGCTCGGCGGCAACTGATGGCCGTGACGTTCGAGCGCGCAGCCCGCGCCCGCAGAACGCGTCGCCGCTTGCAGGTGGTGGCGTTCATGTCGCCGTGGATCATCGGGTTCACCGTGTTCTTCGCGTACCCGCTGCTGGCCACCGGCTACTTCTCGTTCACCGGGTACGACCTGCTCAGCCCGCCGGAGTGGGTGGGTCTGCGCAACTACGCCTACCTGCTGTTCGGCGACCCGGTGGTGCGCATCGCGGCCGCGAACACGCTGTGGCTGGTCGTGGTCCTCACCGTGCTGCGCGTGGTGTTCGCCCTCGGGGTGGCGGCCGTGATCGCCCGGCTGCGGCGCGGGGTCGGGCTGGTCCGCACGCTGTGCTACCTGCCCGCGCTGGCCCCGCCGGTCGCCGCCACGCTCGCGTTCACCTTCCTGTTCAACCCCGGAACCGGGCCGGTGAACGGGCTGCTCGGTCTGCTGGGCATCGACGGGCCGCTGTGGTTCAACGACCCGGCGTGGGCCAAACCGGCGCTGACGCTGCTGACGTTGTGGGGCAGCGGCGAGCTGATGATCATCATGCTGGCCGCGCTGCTGGACGTGCCCCAGGAGCTGCACGAGGCGGCGGCGCTCGACGGTGCCGGTCCGGTCGGCCGCTTCCGGCACGTCACGATCCCGTCGATCGCGCCGGTGCTGCTGTTCGGCGTGGTCAACTCGATCATCTTCTCGCTGCAGTACTTCACGCAGGCGGTGGTGGCCGGGTCGGTGGCCTCCGGGCAGGCCGAGGTGGTGGGCAGCAGCAAGGTCCTGGGCTATCCGGACAACGCGACGCTGACCTTCCCGGCCTGGCTCTACCAGCAGGGATTCCACTACTACAACATGGGTTACGCCGCGGCGATGGCCGTCGTGCTGTTCGCGTTCTCGCTCGGTTTCACCGCCCTGCTGATCCGCCGGATGCGCGGCGGCACCATCGCCGAGGAGGTGGGCTGAGTGACCGCCGTGCTGAACCCCGATCGCGCTGATCTCGTGCGGTACCGCCGGAATCGCCGGCTGAACTGGATCGCGGTGCACAGCCTCGGGCTCGCGCTCGGGGTGGTGTTCCTGCTGCCGCTGGTGTTCGTGCTCCTCACCGCGGTGATGTCCGACGAGCAGGCGCTGACCGCGAACCTGTGGCCGCAGGAGTGGCACTGGGAGAACTTCGCCCAGGTCTTCGTGCAGGCGCCGATGCTGCGCTTCCTGCTCAACAGCCTGCTGTACTCGGTGCTGGCCACCGCGTTCATGCTGGTCTCCAGCATCCCGGTGGCCTACGCGCTGGCCAAGCTGCGCTGGCGCGGTCGCGGCGTGTCGTTCGTGCTGGTGATCGCGGCGATGATGCTGCCGCCGCAGGTGACCGCGGTGCCGCTGTACATCCTGTGGACCCGCTTCGAGCTCACCGGCACGCTGTGGCCGCTGATCATCCCGCACCTGTTCGGCGACGCCTTCAGCATCTTCCTGCTGCGGCAGTTCTTCCTGACCATCCCGCGGTCCTACGTGGACGCGGCGAAGGTGGACGGCTGCTCGGAGTTCACCGCGATGCTGCGGATCGTGCTGCCGATGGCCCGGCCGGGCATCGCGGCCGCGGCGATGTTCTGCTTCCTCTACACCTGGAACGACTTCTTCGGCCCGCTGCTCTACGCCGGGGAGAACCAGCAGTCCTGGACGCTGTCGGTCGGGCTGGCCTCGTTCCGCGGCATGCACCGGGTGGAGTGGAACCTGACGATGGCCGCCACGGTCCTGGTCATGCTGCCGGTCATCGTGCTGTTCCTGTTCGCCCAACGCGCTTTCGTCCGCGGCATCACCTTCACCGGAGTCAAGGGGTGACCATGAAACTGACGGTGGTGGGCGGTGGTTCCACCTACACGCCCGAGCTGATCGACGGACTGGCCCGGCGCCGCGAACCGGCGATCGAGGAGATCGTGCTGGTCGACCCGGACGCCGAACGGCTGGCCGTGGTGGCCGATTTCAGCCGCCGGCTCCTGCGCGAGGCCGGGCATCCGGCGCGGCTGCGCACGACCTCCGACCTGGTCGAGGCGGCGACCGGGGCTTCGGCGGTCCTGCTGCAGCTGCGCGTCGGCGGTCAGCAGGCGCGGTACGGCGACGAGACGTTCCCGCTGGACTGCGGGTGCATCGGCCAGGAGACCACTGGTGCGGGAGGCCTGGCCAAGGCGCTGCGCACGGTGCCGGTGGTGCTCGACATCGCAGAGCGCGTGCGTGAGGTCGCGCCGCAGGCGTGGATCGTCAACTTCACCAACCCGGTCGGCATCGTGACCCGCGCGCTGCTCGGCGAAGGGCATCGCGCGGTGGGGCTGTGCAACGTCGCGATCACCTTCAGCCGCTGGATCGCGCAACTCCTCGACGTGACACCGGATTCCGTGCAGCTGGAGCACACCGGCCTCAACCACCTGACCTGGGTGCGCGGTGTGCGGGTCGAGGGCCGGGACGTCCTGCCGGACCTGCTCGGCGAGCACGCCGAGGCGATGTCGGAGCACATCGGGCTGCCGCCGGAGCTGTTCCGCCGGCTGGGAGCGGTGCCGTCGTACTACCTGAAGTACTTCTACGCGCACGACGAAGTGCTTGCCCAGCAGCGGAAATCGCCGCCTCGGGCGACGGTGGTGGCCGACGTGGAACGGAACCTGCTCAAGCGCTACGCCGATCCCGAGCTGAAGGCCAAGCCGGAAGAGCTGTCCCAACGAGGTGGCGCCTACTACTCGGAGGCGGCGGTGCAGCTCGTGCGCTCGCTGACCTCCGGCGGACCGGACGAGCACGTCGTGAACGTGCGCAACGACGGCGCGCTCCCGTTCCTGCCGGACGACATGGTGGTCGAGACGAACTCCACTGTGGACACCGGTGGTGCCCGCCCGCTCCCGGTGCGACCGGTGGAACCCGCGCTGGCCGGGCTGATCGGGCACGTCGCGGGCTACGAGCAGCTGGCGCTGGACGCGGCGCTGCGCGGCGGCCGGGACCGGGTCGCCGACGCGCTGCTCGCGCACCCGCTGATCGGCCAGCACGCAGTCGCCGACCGGCTCGCCGACGAGCTGGTGCGGCGTAACGCCCAGTTCCTCCCGTGGGCCCGATGAAGCCCGCAGTGCTGGCCATCGACGGCGGCAACAGCAAGACCGACGTCCTGCTCGTCGCCGACGACGGGTCGGTGCTGGCCGCCGTGCGCGGCCCCGGAGCGTCGCCGCAGCACGTCGGCGTCCAGCGCTGCATGGACGCCCTCGCCGAACTCGCCGCCGAGGCCACCGCCCTGGCCGGGCTGCCCGACGGCCCGCCGTTCGCCCGGCACACCGCGGCCTGCCTGGCCGGGGCGGACCTGCCGCGCGAGGAGGACGAGCTGCGCCGGGCCATGGCCGAACGCGGCTGGTCGGAGACGCTGTCGGTGGACAACGACACCTTCGCGCTGCTGCGCGCCGGAACCGACGACGGGGTCGGGGTGGCGGTCGTGTGCGGGGCCGGGATCAACAGCGTCGGAGTCGCCGCCGACGGCCGCACCTCCCGCTTCCCGGCGATCGGCCGGATCTCCGGCGACTGGGGCGGCGGGGCCTTCCTCGGCCAGGAGGCCCTGTGGTGGGCGGTGCGGGCCGAAGACGGCCGCGGTGCGCCGACCGAACTGCTGCCCGCCGTCGTCGCCCACTTCGGGATGCGCAGCGCGGCCGAGGTCGTCGAGGCCCTGCACTTCGGCGAACTGCACCGCGACGTGCTGCACGAGCTGTGCCCGCTGCTGTTCGAGGTCGCCGAGGCAGGAGACGCGGTCGCCACCGAACTCGTCGACCGGCAGGCCGAGGAGATCGGACTGCTGGCCGCGGTGTCCCTGCGCCGGCTGGACCTCCTCGACGCGCCCACGGTCGTCCTGGGCGGCGGCGTGCTGGCCGGGGCCGGGCGGCGGCTGCTCCCGGACATCCGGCGCCGGTGCGCGAAGGTGGCCCCCGAGGTGCAGGTCCGCCTGGTCGAAGCGCCCCCGGTGATCGGCGCCGGGCTGCTCGGCCTGGACCGCATCGGCGCCGCCCGGGCCGCGCGGGACCGCCTGGGCCGAGCAGATCCAGCCGGGGCCGGGCCGCGATCTGCACCCGAGGCGTTCTAGACTCGACGGTGCGGATGAGTCGGCTGGGTGACCGCGGCGGGAGCGATCCCGTCGAGGAAAGTCCGGACTCCACAGGGCAGGGTGGTTGCTAACGGCAACCCGGGGCGACCCGCGGGACAGTGCCACAGAAAGCAGACCGCCCGGCGGACTCCGCCGGGTAAGGGTGAAACGGTGGTGTAAGAGACCACCAGCACCTCGGGTGACCGGGGTGGCTAGGTAAACCCCACCCGGAGCAAGGCCAAGAGGGCGCCCCACCAGGCGTCTGCGCGAACGATCGAGGGCGGCCCGCCCGAGTTCGCGGGTAGGCCGCACGAGCCCGTCGGCAACGGCGGGCCGAGATGGATGGTCACCGACTGGGACGGCCGCGAGGCCCCCACGAACAGAATCCGGCTTAGAGGCCGGCTCATCCGCCCTCATTCCCGTTTCCGGTGGTCCTTCCGCGCCGGTAGCGGCATCTCGGTCACCGCCTGGCTGTTCGCACCGAACCCCTGCGCGCCTCTTGCTGACCCTCGCTTCGGAGAGGTCACCCGGACGGGTTAATCTCGTTCTGCGCGGCTTGGGTGGTTTGCGCGGTTTCGCGTTGTGGTCGCGTGGATTCGGAGGATGACGGCGTTGGGTTCTTGATCTGGGCGATCGATGCCGGGCGACCGCATCGCTCTCGCCGAACCTGCAAAGCCGCACCGGTTCTCCAGCGCCAGCAGGCGCCTCTCTCCTTT
Source organism: Saccharopolyspora sp. NPDC002686 (assembly GCF_040295745.1). Lineage (NCBI taxonomy): Bacteria > Bacillati > Actinomycetota > Actinomycetes > Pseudonocardiales > Pseudonocardiaceae > Saccharopolyspora > Saccharopolyspora sp. NPDC002686. Next base: position 1,377 of record NZ_JBEOVY010000214.1, on the reverse strand, counting down.
CGCGCGCGGTCGGAACGCGCGCTGATCTCACCCCTTTCGGAGCAAGCATGACGAGATTCGCGGCGCCCAGCGCCGGGGAGCACGACGAGGTCCCGACCGGATCACCCGAGTCCGGAGCAGCCACCGGTCCGCCACCGGCCGGACGCCCGTTCCAGGACGCCGGGGCATGGCTGATCGGCGGCCTGTCGCTGCTGGTCACCGCCCTGTTCCTGGTGGTGAACCTGGCCTACAACCAGTGGCACTTCATCCCGCCGGTCGACGACGCCTACATCCACCTGCAGTACGCGCGCCAGATCGGCACCGGGCACTTCCTGCAGTACAACACCGGCGACCCGATCAGCACCGGCGCGAGCAGCCTGCTCTACGTGCTCATCCTCGGCGGCGTCTACGCGCTCGGCGTGACCGGCTCGGCTTTCCTGCCGTTCGCGATGCTCTTCGGCGCGCTGTGCCTGGCGCTGACCGCCGCGCTGACCTACCGCCTCGGCACCCGGCTCGCCGGCCGCGGTGCCGGCATCAGCGCCGGTCTGCTGGTCGCGCTGAGCGGCCCGCTGGCCTGGGGCGCCACCAGCGGTATGGAGATCGCGTTCGTCGCCTTCCTGCTCGTCGCCCTGCTGCTGGTGTTCACCGGCGAGCGCGCGGAGAACCGGTTCCGGTGGACCCCCGTGGTCGCGGTGGCCGCGGCGCTGACCCGGACCGAGCTGCTCCTGTTCGCCGCCGTCCTCAGCCTGGTGATGGTCTGGCACGTCGTCGCGCACGCCCGCGGCACCCGCGCCCCGTGGCCGCGGGTGCTCGGCCGGATCCTGTGGATCGGCCTGCCCGCCTACGCCGCCGCAGCGCAGTACGCCTTCTACCGGATCGCGACCGGTTCGGCCGAGCAGAACGGCGTGCTGGCCAAGTCGCTGCTGCACATGCCCGCGGTGTACCCGCTGGAAGTCGCGGACAAGGTGCTCAGCAACTTCCGCATCTTCCTGACCGCGTTCACCGGACTGTCCACGCAGGACTACGTCTTCCCCGGTGCGCTGCTGCTGGCGATCCTCGGCGTGATCGGGTTGTTCCGCCGCGCTCCGCAGTGGCGCGGCTTGGCGATGGCCGTCGGCGTCGGCGTGCTGCTGGTGCTGGCATCGGTGTCCACGCTCGAGTTCGCCGACGTCCACCACATGCGCTACGTGCAGCCGCTGCTGCCCGTGCTGCTGCTGTTCGCCGTCATCGGAATCCACTCCGCGGCGCAGCTGTTCCCGGCGGCGCGGCGTTCCGTGCTGGTCGGCGGAGTCGTGGTGGCGCTGCTGTTCAGCGCCTCCCAGCTGCCCGCCTGGAGCCTGCGGCAGGCCCAGCAGGCCGCCGGCATCCGGGACCAGCAGGTGACCATCAGCAACTGGC
>NZ_JBEOVY010000213.1:0-13421 GCF_040295745.1 Saccharopolyspora sp. NPDC002686 | reverse complement strand
GGTGCAGCTGATGACCACCAGCGACCTCGAAGCCGACACCTCGGCGGAGGACGTCCACGCCATCGTCGACGCGATGGAAGCCGAGGACGCCGAGGCAGCAGCACCCAGGAGAGCTCTGGTCGAGATCGGCACAGCGCGGCGAACCGCTCGGACGGGACGACGATCGCCTCGACCCGTTCGAGCGCGCGCATCGTCGCCGAGCGCGGTCTGCCGTCCACCGCGGCGAGCTCGCCCACGACGTCGCCCGGCCCCCGGACGGCGAGCACGCCTTCGTAGCCGGTGCTGACGTCCGTGACGATCTCGATGCTGCCCACCAGCAGCACGTACACGTGCTGGGACGAATCACCCTGGCGGCCCAGGGATTCGCCCGGCTCGAACCGGCGCACCGCACCGGCCTGCAGCACCAGCTCCCGCTCCAGCGGGGCCAGCATCGCCCAGAACGTGCCGTCGAACGGGCTCCGCCGGGAGTCGGCGTGGGTGCCGCACATGCCCACCCCCGGGTCGCGATGTGATCTCGACATCGACAGCATGCCGAGCCTCGCGCGGTCCGACAACCGTCCGAACGCCGTCCTCGGAATGCCGGGTGGCGGTCAGCCGGATGGCGGCGTTCCGGTCTGCCGGCAATTGGTTTCATTCAACACTGAACTTATCGATGGTGGCGAATTCCGGCGTGCTTCACCGTGTTCCCGGGAGCGCGGTGATCGGAGTCGTGCCACGCTCGGTCGTGCTTGATCGTCTCGGCTGAGGGGTGTTCCGGTGCCTGCGGTTCGTGTTGGTTCGGTCGTCGCGCTGGTGGCAGTGCTGGGTGCGGGGCTCCCGGCCACCGCGGGTCCGGATCGGGACGTGGACGTGCTCTTCGTCGGCGCGCACCCCGACGACGAAGCCTCGTCGTTGTCGACGTTCGGGCGTTGGCGGCACGACCACCAGATCCGCACCGGCGTCGCGACCATCACCCTCGGCGAGGGCGGCGGAAACGCCGTGGGGCCGGAGGAAGGCCCGGCGCTGGGACTGCTGCGCGAAGGCGAGGAGCGCCGCGCCGTTGGCGCGCTCGGCGTCACCGACGTCCACAACCTCGACGAGCCGGATCTCTACTACACGGTGAGCGCACCGCTGACCGAGCAGGCCTGGAAGCACGACGACGTGCTGGCGAAGCTCGTCCGGGTCGTGCGGCAGACCCGGCCCGAAGTAGTGGTCACCATGGATCCCTCACCCGCGCCGGGCAACCACGGCAACCACCAGTACGCCACTCGACTCGCGCTCGAGGCCTACCGCCGGGCTGCTGATCCGGCGGCGTTCCCCGAGCAGATCCAGCGCGAAGGTCTCGCGCCCTGGTCGGTTCGGCGGGTGCTGTCCAACGCGGCCGGGCCGGAGGAGGAGGTCCGCGGGCCGGAGTGCGAGCAGCGCACCACCCCGCCGGATTCACCCGGGCCGCAGTACTACGTCCACGGCCTCGGCGGCGGCATCAACTGGGAGCAGCGGGAGCGCATCGCCGAACGCGAGTACAAGACCCAGGGCTGGGTGTCCCGGCCGGACATCCCGGACGATCCCGCGCAGATCGGCTGCGACCACCTGACCGAGCTCGCCAACCGCGCACCTCACGCGCCGGGCGCACGCGGCGCGGACGCACCACTGCTCGGCGCGCTGCTGCCCATTCCCGGAGGTTCACCGGCCGAGGCTCCTCGTGGTCGCGGGGACACCGGCGTCGTCGCGGAACAAGCCCCGCTGCCAGGCGTCGCGGAGTTCCAGCAGTGGACCGAAGATGCTGGATTTCCCTTGCTGCGCAACCAGGTTCCCCCAGTTCAGACAATGCCGAAGCTGGGCGCCCAGGACGTTCGAGTGGTCGTGCACAACTACAGCGCACAACCCAGCTCCGGTTCTGTGGAGTTCGTGCCACCTCAGGGGTTCGAGGTGTCGAACTCCGTGCAGCGGTTCGCTGGAATCGCGCCCGGCGCAACGGAAGTGCTCACCTTCGCGGTCCGCAGCGCGGACCCGCACATGCCCACCGGAACGCAGGGCGGCGACCACCCCTACACCCTGATCACCCGCACTGACGACGGCGCGACCCGCGAGAGCACTGCGGCGCTGGAACTGGTACCGACCACGACCATCCCGCAGGCCGAAGCACCACCGGTGGTGGACGGTGAAGCCGGCCCGCAGGAGTACCCGGGCGCCCCTCTCGACGCATCGGCGCTCTGGGAGGGCGACCAGTGCTCCGCCCCGGACTGCGCTGCCACCGCGAGGTTCTCGTGGCACGGCGACACCTTGCACGCCCTGGTCGACGTCGTGGACGACCGGCAGGGCACGCTCCTGGCTCCCGACGACTGCAAGCGCCACTGGCGCACGGACGCCGTGGAGATCACCATCGATCCGAAGGCGGATTCGGAGAACACCGCCAGCACGTTCAAGCTCGCAGCGCTCCCGACCACCACCACCGGCACGCCCTGCTTCGCGCGGGACGCCGACAACCACCAGGGCCCGGGTGCGGAAACCGCTCCCGGCGTCCAGCTGGCGTCCAAGGTCCGTGAAGGCGGCTACACCGTCGAGCTCGCCATCCCGCTGCGCGCGCTGCCAGGTTCAGTCGATCCCCGCCAGCTCGGCCTGAACGTCCTGGTCTACGACTCCGACACCCAGGACCTGACCGGCCAGTCCCGCATCGGCTGGTCCACCTGGGCAGGCGTCCAAGGCGATCCGTACCGCTGGGGCCGCGCAACCCTCCAGGACCACCCCTCGGAACAACCGGCGCCACCGCCTGCACCGATACTCCCGTTGGACGCAGCGTCCTCTGTGGACTCACCGCAGAGCATCGCCCAAGCAGCACGGCTCGCGACCTCGCTGGGTTCCGCTCCCCCGGCCGGCGACTCAGCAGCTCGGATCACGGATGCCCGAACCCAGCAAGGCGTGGTCCACACCCGCCTCGACGTGAACGGCCCGGGCAGGGCCCACCTGTTCGTTGTCGACGCGACCAACGCGGTCCTCGCGGACCGGCAACTCGACGTGGACGGCCACGGCGAGCGCGACGTGCCGATCCCGATCCCCGCCGGCACTCCGGCGAAGGTCCTGGTCGGATTCGCCACCCCGCAGGGCACCACCGCAGCATCCACCGCCGAGGTCGACTCCTGACCGCGGATCAGTCGTCGCGGATGGTTCCGATCAGGTGGTCGACGAAGTCGCGCACCGGGGCCGGGAGGCGACGCTGCGCCATCGTCTGGATCTGGAGGTTGCGCTGGAGCAGCTCCGGGTTGGTCAGCGGGATCGCCACCAGACCTTCCTGGTCGAGGCGGCGGCGGACGCTGAGCCTGCCGGTCAGGGTCACACCACCCGACAGCCGGGCGAAGCTGTGCAGGGCGATGGAGTGGTTGCTGACGAAGACCGGGTCGAACTGCAGGCCTTCCATGCTGCAGCAGATGTCGAACAGCTGCCGCAGCGTGGTGCCCTCCTCCATCAGGGCCAGCGGGTACGGCAGCAGATCGGCCAGCTCCGCCTCGGCGCGCTCGGCCAGCGGGTGGTCGGCCCGCACCAGCGCCCGGATCTCGTGGCGCTCGGAGTGCTCGACCCGGATCCCCTGCTCCGGTGCGGTGCTGAAGGTGACCGCCAGGTCCGCCACGCCCTCGACGACCTGCCGGGTCGCCGCGGCCGGAGTGGTGACGTGCAGGCGGAACCGGACGCCGGGGTGCTGCGCCCGGAACGACGCCATCGCCTCCGGCAGCACGTCCTGCGCGAAACCCTCCGAGCTCGCGACCTCCACCGTGCGGCGCTGCCCGGCGTGCAGTTCCCGCATCTCGTCGAGCACCTGCTCCTCTTCCCGCATCCGCCGCCTGGCATAAGCCGCGAGCACCTCACCGGCCGCGGTCAGCACCATGCCGCGCGGCTGCCGCTCGAACAGCGGTACGCCCGCCTCGTGCTCCAGCTTCGCCACCTGGCGGCTGATCGCGGAAGTGGCCACGTGCAACCGCTCGGACGCCTCGCGGATCGAACCGGTCCGCGCCACCTCCGCGAAGTACCGCAGAGATCCCAATCCCGTCTGCATCCGACACCTCCTGGCGGATGACAGTAGGCCGCGCCCCGAGCCCACCTGCTCCGGGCGTTGCTGTTCGAGCAACGGCGCCTTGCTTTTTTGCTGCTTCTCCCCGGTGCGGGCGTCTGGTTGAGTTTGCGGAAATCAGATCCTCTTCGCGGGAAGACCTGCGGTGAGCGAGCAGTTGCCGGGAGGGCGTCGCGATGTCTCGGAAGCAGGCCGTCGAAGGTGCTGCGCAGTACTTCGACTCCGGTGAGTTCCGCGCCGACCTCGCTCGCCGTGTCGCCTTTCCGACCGAGAGCCAGGATCCGGAGCGCGCCGAGGTGCTGCACCGGTACCTGGCCGAGGAGATCACGCCGTCCGTCGAACGGCTCGGGTGCACCGCGCGCATCGTCGACAACCCGGTGCCCGGTGGCGGGCCGTTCCTCGTCGCCCACCGGCACGAGGACGACTCCCTGCCGACGCTGCTCACCTACGGGCACGGCGACGTGGTGCGCGGGCACGAGGCGCAGTGGCGCAGCGGACTCGACCCGTGGCGGATCACCGTCGAGGGCGACCGCTGGTACGGCCGGGGCACGGCGGACAACAAGGGGCAGCACACCATCAACCTCGCGGCGCTGGAGCAGGTGCTGGCGGCGCGCGGCGGGGAACTCGGGTTCAACCTGAAGGTCCTGCTCGACATGGGCGAGGAGACCGGTTCGCCCGGGTTGACCGAAGTCTGCGCCGACCTCGCCGACGAGCTGCGCGCCGATCTGCTGATCGCCTCCGACGGCTGCCGCGTCGCGGCGCAGCGGCCGACGCTGTTCCTCGGTTCGCGGGGAGCCGTCAACTTCTCGCTGCGCGTCCGGCTGCGCGACAGCGCGTACCACTCGGGCAACTGGGGTGGTCTGCTGCGCAACCCCGCGAGCGTGCTGGCCAACGCGTTGGCGAGCATGGTCGACTCCCGCGGGGCGTTGCTGGTGCAGGGCCTCCGGCCCGAGTCGATCCCGGAGTCGGTGCGGGCCGCGCTGGCCGACATCGCGGTCGACGGCGGTCCGGGCTCGCCGGAGATCGACGCCGACTGGGGTGAGCCGGGCCTGAGCCCGAGCGAACGGGTCTTCGGCTGGAACACCCTGGAGGTGCTGGCGTTCACCGCGGGAACTCCGCACGCGCCGGTCAACGCCATCCCCGGCAGCGCCGAGGCGCACTGCCAGCTGCGGTTCGTGGTGGGTACCGACTGGCGCGACGCCGAGCGGATCCTGCGCGACCACCTCGACGAGCACGGCTTCCCGATGGTCGAGGTCGAGGTGAGCAGCGGCGTGGCCGCCACCCGCCTCGATCCGGAGAGCGAATGGGTGCGCTGGGCCCTCGACTCGCTGCGCACCACCACCGGTGGCGATCCCGCCCTGCTCCCCAACCTGGGCGGAACGCTGCCCAACGACGCCTTCGCCGACGTGCTCGGGCTGCCCACGATCTGGGTCCCGCACTCGTACCCGGCCTGCGCCCAGCACGCCCCCGACGAACACGTGCTCGGGTCGCTGTCCCGCGAAGCGCTGCAGATCATGGCCGGTCTGTTCTGGGACTTCGCCGAGATCCACCGCTGATCCGCTCGACGTTCGGACCTGCGCGCAGGCGAACGCCTCCTCACGAAAAACGGAGCTCGTGATGGCCACCTCCCCCGCGACGACGACGGCGCAGCAGCGGAATCCGTTCCGGATCATCGCAGCGGCCTCGATCGGCAATGCGCTCGAGTGGTACGACATCGCCGTCTACGCGATCTTCGCGACCGTCATCTCCAAGGTGTTCTTCCCGGCGCAGGACGAAACGGTGTCCCTGCTGCTGACCTTGGGCACCTTCGGCGTGTCGTTCCTGATCCGCCCGGTGGGCGCGGTCGTGCTCGGGGCCTACGCCGACCGCGCCGGCCGCAAGGCATCGCTGACGCTGTCGATCCGGCTGATGGTGCTGGGCACCGCGATGATCTGCCTGATGCCGTCCTACGAGGCCATCGGCGTGATCGCACCGATCGGCATCCTGCTGGCCCGGTTGATCCAGGGCTTCTCGGCAGGCGGCGAGTTCGGCAGCGCCACCGCGTTCATGGTCGAGCACCTGCCCGGCCGACGCGGGTTCGTGGCCAGCGCGGCGGCGGTCGAGGCGTAGTCGGCGTCGTCGCCGAAGACCGTGTAGTAGACAGTTGCGTCCCGCAGGTCGGGGGTGACCCTGGCGTCGGTGATCGTCACCATCGCCAGTCGCGGATCCTTGACCTCGTACTCCAGCCCGGACGCGACGATCTGGGCGATCCGCTTGGCGAGCCTGCGGGCGCGCGCCGTATCAGCCACGGCGCACCTCCTTCGGGAAAGTTCAGTTCAGTTGGGGAGCGGCACGGGCCGCTCAGCCGCCCGCACGAGGAGCGGAACGTTCTGGGGAGTCCTTCTCAGGACGAGGTCGCGGGGATCCGCGGACCACCTCTTCAGTCCTCCGGGCCGAGCATGCGCTGCCGGGCCGAAAGCAGTTCGAGTTCGGGGCGAGCGGCGACCAACCGCTCGCAGGCGTCCAGCACTTCGCGCACGTGCGAGGCGTCGCCGGACACCGCCGCGATGCCGACCAGCGCACGGCGGTGCAGGTCCTGGTTCCCGGCCTCGGCGACCGCGACTTCGAAGCGCCGCCGCAGCTCGGCCACCACCGGCCGCACCACGGCGCGCTTCTGCTTCAGCGAGCGGACGTCGCCGAGCAGCACGTCGAGTTCGAGCACACCGACATACATGGGGTCCCCCACCGCGAGAACGCAGGGGGCCGTCGGACGACGACCCCCTGCGGACTGCGAATCAGTCGCGCGGCTTCTCGCGCATCTCGTAGGGCTCGATGATGTCGCCGACCTTGATGTCGCTGTACGACCCCAGGGTCAGACCGCACTCGAAGCCCTCGCGGACCTCCGTGGCGTCGTCCTTGAACCGGCGCAGCGAGTTGACGCTGAGGTTCTCGGCGACCACCACGCTGTCGCGCAGGAGACGTGCCTTGGCGTTGCGCTTGATGATGCCCTCGGTGACCATGCAACCGGCGATGGTGCCGACCTTGGAGGACTTGAAGACCTCGCGGACCTCCGCCTTGCCGAGTTCGACTTCCTCGTACTCCGGCTTGAGCATGCCCTTGAGCGCCTGCTCGATGTCCTCGATGGCCCGGTAGATCACCGAGTAGTACCGGATCTCCACGCCCTCGCGGTTGGCGACCTCGGCCGCCTTGCCCTCGGCCCGGACGTTGAAGCCCAGGACGATGGTGTTCTCCGCGGTGGCGAGGTTGATGTCGGACTCGTTGATGCCACCGACGCCGCGGTGGATGACCCGCAGCTCGACCTCGTCGCCGACCTCGATCTTCATCAGCGATTCCTCGAGCGCCTCGACGGTACCCGAGTTGTCACCCTTGATGATCAGGTTCAGCTGGTTGGTCTCCTTGAGCACCTTGTCCAGGTCCTCGAGGCTGACGCGCTTGCGCTTGGCCGCGTTCTGCGCTTCCCGGATGCGAGCACCGCGGCGGTCGGCGATCTGCCGCGCCACCCGGTCCTCGTCGACCACCAGGAAGGTGTCACCGGCACCCGGCACCGACGTGAAGCCGATGACCTGCACCGGCCGCGACGGCAGCGCCTCGACGACGTCCTCGTCGTTCTCGTTGATCATCCGGCGGACGCGGCCGTAGGCGTCACCGGCGACCACCGAGTCACCGACGCGGAGCGTGCCGCGCTGGACCAGCACCGTGGCCACCGGACCGCGACCGCGGTCCAGGTGCGCCTCGATCGCCACACCCTGCGCCGGCATGTTCCGGTTGGCCCGGAGGTCCAGCGTGGCGTCCGCGGTCAGCAGGATCGCCTCGAGCAGGCTCTCGATGTTGACACCCTGCTTCGCCGAGATGTCGACGAACATGGTCTCGCCGCCGTACTCCTCGGCGACCAGGTTGTACTCGGTCAGCTGCTGGCGGATCTTCTGCGGGTTCGCACCCTCGACGTCGATCTTGTTGACCGCGACCACGATCGGCACGTTGGCCGCCTGGGCGTGGTTGATCGCTTCCACCGTCTGCGGCATGACACCGTCGTCAGCGGCCACCACCAGCACGGCGATGTCCGTCGACTTGGCACCGCGAGCACGCATGGCGGTGAACGCCTCGTGACCCGGGGTGTCGATGAAGGTGATCGGGCGCTCGTTGCCCTCCAGCTCGGTGACGACCTGGTAGGCGCCGATGTGCTGGGTGATGCCACCCGCCTCACCGGCCTGCACGTTCGCCTTCCGGATGGTGTCGAGCAGTCGCGTCTTACCGTGGTCGACGTGACCCATCACGGTCACGACCGGCGGACGCGCCTGCAGCTCCTCCTCGGAGCTGTTCGGGTCGCCGTAGCTGATGTCGAACGACTCCAGCAGCTCCCGGTCCTCGTCCTCCGGCGAGACCATCTCGACCTTGTAGTTCATCTCCTGGCCGAGGAGCTCCAGCACCTCGTCGGAGACGGACTGGGTCGCGGTCACCATCTCACCGAGGTGGAACATCGCCTGCACCAGCGAAGCCGGGTTGGCGTTGATCTTCTCGGCGAAGTCGGTCAGCGAAGCACCGCGGCGCAGGCGAACGGTCTCGCCGCCACCGCGCGGGAGGCGGACGCCGCCGACCGACGGCGCCTGCATGTTCTCCATGTACTCCTGGCGCTTCTGCCGCTTCGACTTGCGGCCGCGCTTCGCGGGACCACCGGGACGGCCGAACGCGCCGGCCGCACCACCGCGGCCACCGGGCCCACCCGGACGGCCACCGCCGCCGGGACGACCGCGGAAGCCACCGCCTGCCGGGGCACCGCCGCCGCCACCGGGCGCACCGCCGCCGCCACCGCGGAAGCCGCCGCCACCACCGGGACGGCCACCGCCGCCACCGCCGGGACGACCGCCGCCACCGGGGCCACCACGGCCACCGCCACCACGGCCACCGCCGGGACCGCCACCGCTGCGCGGCGGACGGGGCGGCATCATGCCGGGGTTCGGGCGCGGGGGCATCATGCCCGGGTTCGGACGCGAGCCGCCGTCACCGCGCGGCGCGTTGCCCGCCGCCGGAGCGGAACCGGCACCCTGACCGCCGCCCTGACGGCGCTCGCCGCCCTGACGACCGGGGCCGCCCTGGCCACCGCCCTGCTGCCGGGGACCGGGCCCCGGACGCGGCGGGCGCTGCTGCGGCGCACCGCTGCCGACGCCGAACGGGTTGTTGCCGACGCGCGGCTGACGCGGGCCGGGCTTGGGAGCCTTCGGGCCGGGCTTCGGACCGGGCTTGGGGCCCGGCTTGTGCTCGGACCGGGCCGCCGGGGCCGGGGCCTGCTCGGGCTTGGGCGCCGGAGCGGCCGGAGCCTGGTCGGCCTTCGCCGCCGGAGCGGCCGGGGCCTGCTCGGCGGGCTTGGCCTGCGGCTCGGGCTGACGCGGACCGGGCTTCGGACCCGGCTTCGGGCGCTCCGCAGCGGGAGCTTCCGGACGCGGACCGGGCTTGGGGCCCGGCTTCGGGCCGGGCTTCGGTGCACCCGATTCCGGGCGCGCGGGCTTCGGCTCTGCCGAAGCGGGCTTGCCGCCGTCGCTCTTCTTGGACGACTTGTTGAGGGCGTCGCGCAACCTGCGGGCCACCGGGGCCTCCACGGTGGACGACGCAGACTTCACGTACTCGCCCTGCTCGGCGAGCTTGTTCAGTACTTCCTTGCTGGTAACACCGAGCTCTTTGGCGAGCTCATGTACGCGGGCCTTGCCTGCCACTGCTCTCCTCATCTGGGTGAGGCCGGGCGGCAGTCCCGCTCGACCTCGTCCTATCGCCGATGCGCGTTCATGGCTTCAGCTTCACGGCTGATTCATGACGGGTCGACCTGCTTTCCTTCAGTTGCCTGGCGCGGGACGGATCCCGCGTCGGTCCTGTCTTGAGCCGCCTGCTGCGGTTGCTCGGCACCGAAGTGCTCGTGCACGGCCGAGGTGTCGAGTGATCCCCGCACGCGAAGTGCTCGCGGAAACGCCCGGCGCCGCTCTGCCAGACGCAGGCATGCCGGATCGGGGTGCAACCAGGCTCCCCGGCCCGGCCGCCGACGTCGCGGATCGGGAACGACGACGGGAGAATCCCCGTCGACCTCGGCGACCACGCGCAGCAGCTCAACTGGCGACGTCCGGGTACGACACCCCACGCAGGTACGAACCGGCCCACGGCTCTCGCCGTGCTCGCCGGACACACGTGTGCGGATCGTTGCTCCCTCGCGTCAGCCTGCCATCGATTCTAACCCGACGACGTCACTCGGCCGAACCCGCGGTCTGCACACCGTCCACCGCGGGGTCCAGATCCTCCGGGTGCGCTGGGGCAGCGCTCGTGGTGGGGTCTGCATCACTGCGGATGTCGATGCGCCAACCGGTCAGCCTCGCCGCCAACCGGGCGTTCTGGCCTTCCTTGCCGATCGCCAGCGAGAGCTGGAAGTCCGGCACGACCACCCGCGCGGTCTTGGTGCGTTCGTCGACGACCTCCACCGAGACTACCTTGGCCGGCGACAGCGCGTTGCCGACGAAGGTCGCCGGGTCGTCCGAGTAGTCGATGATGTCGATCTTCTCGCCGCCGAGCTCGCTCATCACGTTGCGCACCCGCGCGCCCATCGGGCCGATGCAGGCGCCCTTGGCGTTGACGCCGGGCACGGTCGAGCGCACCGCGATCTTGGAGCGGTGCCCGGCCTCGCGCGCCACCGCGGGGATCTCCACGGTGCCGTCGGCGATCTCCGGGACCTCCAGCGCGAACAGCCTCCGAACCAGGTTCGGGTGGGTGCGCGACAGCGAGATCTGCGGGCCCCGCGCGCTGCGCGAGACGCCGTAGACGTAGCACTTGATCCGGGTGCCGTGGTCGTAGTTCTCGCCGGGGACCTGCTCGGCGGACGGGATCACGCCCTCGCTGTCCCCGACCTGCACGACGACCATGCCGCGCGAGTTCGCGCGCGCGTCGCGCTGGATGACACCGCCGAGGATCTCCCCCTCCTTGGTGGAGAACTCGCCGAAGGTGCGCTCGTGCTCGGCGTCGCGCAACCGCTGCAGGATGACCTGCCGCGCGGTCGTCGCCGCGATCCGCCCGAAGCCCTCCGGGGTGTCGTCCCACTCGTCCTGCACGCTGCCGTCGGCGGCCAAGGTGTGCGCCAGGACCCGGACGACGCCGGTCTTGCGGTCCACCTCCACCCGGGCGTGCGGCTCGTGCCCCTCGGTGTGGCGGTAAGCGGTGAGCAGTGCCGATTCGATCGCTTCAAGGACCGTCTCGAACGGGATTTCCTTGTCGCGTTCGATCGCACGCAGCGCCGCGATGTCGACGTTCACCTCGACTCCTCCGTGTCTTCCCGGTCGTCTCCCTGCTGGGAGGCGCCGCCCGCAGCCCGCTCCAGCTTGACCAAATCCTCCGCCGGTGGTTGCTGGAATTCCACCTCGACCACCGCGCGCTCCACGTCGCGGAAGGCCACCCGGCGCAGTTCACCGCCGACCAGCACGGTGACACCGTCATCATCGGCTTCCCCGACCCGCGCCACCAACTGCTCGCCGTCGGCCAGACGCATCTTGACCAGGCGGTTGCGGGCGCGGCGCCAGTGCCGCTGACGGGTCAGCGGCCGATCCACGCCCGGCGAGGTGACCTCGAGCGTGTAAGAACCGGCCAGGACGTGCTCGTGCGCGTCCAGCACCTTCGCGACCTCACGGCTGACGACGGAGATCTCGTCGAGCCCGACTCCCTCGTCGGAGTCGATGACGACCTTGACCAGGCGACGGCGGCCGGCCTGCTGCACGCCGAGCTCCTCCAGGTCGAAGCCCATCCGGGTCAAGACCTCGGCTACGACGGGCTCCAGCTGCGCGGTGATCTCACCACGCGGCGGGCTGGACACGTTGGCACACTCCCAAGTTTCGATCGCGGTCCGTTCACAGACCTGGCGGAGTCGCGCGGCGCCGGTCGGCGCGCGCGAGGTCCGCGACCAGTGCTGCACGTGCTGGTCGCGGTCGCCCAGGGTATCGCGTCCGTCCGCACCCGAGCGCGCCGTGGGATCCCTACGATCGGCGGATCGTGGCGGGGACCGTTCGGATCATGCCGGGGGCCGGTGCCCGAACACCGGTCGACCTGGTCGCCTGGCAGGATAGGTCGGCGTGGATTCCCCCTCGCGAGACCGGTCGGTGCTGGGCCGGCGCAGCGTCCTGCGGTTGATCGCGGCAGCCCCGGTCGTCGCCGCGCTGACCACGGCGTGCAGCTCCGCTCCCGACGAGCCCGACCAGCTGCTGGCGCTGGCGGAAGCGGCGAAGTCCGACGCCCAGCTGGCCAAGGCGGTGGCGCAGGCGCACGCGAAGCTGGCCGAGGTGGCCAACGAGATCGCGAACGCGCGCAGCACGCACGCGGACGCCCTGCAGCAGGAGATCGACCGGGTCAACCCGCGCGATCCCGAGGACCCGCCGTCGGTGCCGGAAGCCGCTCCGCAGCAGGCTCCGGGGTCGGCCGGCGCGGCGTCGCAGGCGTTGTCCGATGCGCTGGGCGCTGCTCAGGACCAGGCGTCGAAGCTGGTGCCGGGCCTGCCGGGCTACCGGGCGGGACTGGTGGGATCGATCTCGGCGAGCTGCGCGAGCCTGCTGGAGGTGTTGGGGTGACCGAGCTCTCGGAAGAAGCGGGCAACGCGCTGCGCAGCGCGTTGGACGCCGAGCACGCGGCGGTGTGGGTGTACGGCTTGACGACCGCTTACGCCACCGAATCGCGCGTGCACAACGCGATCAACGACGCGATCGAGCAGCACAAGCGGGTGCGCGACACGGCGGTGAAGGTGATCCGCGGCGCGGGTCAGACCGCGCCGTCGGCACAACCCGCGTACGACGTGGGCGCGCAGGTGACCGACCAGGGCTCGGCGATCGAGCTGCTGGTCAAGGCGGAGACCGACTGCCAGACCGGCTGGCGTTCGGTGCTGGAGAACACCGACGACCCGGGGCTGCGCAGCACCGCGCTGGACGGGCTGACCACCGCGGCGACCCGCGCGACGCGCTGGCGCCTCACCATCGGCCAGCAGCCCGCCGCGCAGGCCTTCCCCGGCCAAGCCTGAAAAGCCTGTTGGGGGGTTGCGTTGCTCGGGTGGTCGCTTAGCGGAACCTGAGCGCTTCCCTGGACTGCGGGTGCCCCTCCTGATGTATGACCTATACACGGCGGAGGGGCCGTCCTCGCCAGGAAACCGCTCAGAACCCGCGGGTGGTCAACCGCATGAGGTGGTCCAAGCGGCTGACGCCGCTTCCACAAGCGCGGACGGCATACGCCGACAGACTCTTGCCGGGGGTCAGCGCGGGGCGCCCTCCTGCGGCCAGCCGAGCTTGAGGGCTTCCCTGGAGACGTCGATTCGAGGCCCACCCCACCGGACGGGACGGCGGACAGATCCGGGAACGGACCGCGCAGATCCTTC
>NZ_JBEOVY010000212.1:0-13464 GCF_040295745.1 Saccharopolyspora sp. NPDC002686 | reverse complement strand
GGCCTCGGACATCGTGCTGGCGGCGCTGCCGTGGGAGGGGCACGCGGAGACGCTGAAGTCCCTGGAATCGCAGCCGACCGGTGGTGGACCGCTCGATCCGGCCGCCGCGGGCGATGCCGACGCTGTGCGCGCCGAGCCGCACCAGCACCAGCCCGATCCGGCGCGGCTGCTCCAGGTGCTCGACCAGCGGCTGCACCACCAGCCCGGGTTGCTCGCCGTGCGGCGGGGGCAGCGGCCCGAACGGCACGTCGACGACCGCCCGCCCGCCGTCGCCCGCGCGCACCTCGATCCGCCGCGGCTCCACGACGGTGCGCTCGACACCGCCGTGCGACACCGCGAAGCGGTCGAACCAGCCCGCCACGCGCTCCGGCACCACCTCGACGGCGCGTCCCCCACCGGGAAGTTCGCGGGCCCTGCTCACAGCACGAACGTGTCGTTCCACAGCCGCGTGGTGCGGCCCGAGAGGGCCTCGAGCAGCGCGGCGGCCTGGTCGTCGGTCAGCGAGGCGACGAAGTCGATCACCGCTCGGCCGCGCGCCATCCGCTCCATGTGCGCGGCGTCCAGCTCAACCTGCTCCCCCGGCTGCACCAGCAGTTCCGGCGCGTCGCGGTGCAGCACGACGAGCTCGGCGCGGGCCCGGTCGAACAGGTCGCGCAACCGGTGCGGCAGCCGGGCGGCCTCGCTGCGGTCGATCAGCCAGTTGTCCAGCGCTTCCACCAGCTTGCTCAGCAGCCGGTCCTGGCCGCGCTGGTGCAGCGCGAGGTCCGGGCGCTGCAGCACGAACCGTCGGTGCACGAACTTCAGCACCTGCACCTCGTGCCACTGCTCGACGGCCAGCGCGACGTGCCCGGAGCGCGTCGGCGGCTCCTCGACGACCTGGATGCCCTCCACCAGCCGCTGCGTCCACTCCCCGGAGAACGCCGCGACGGCCTGCTCGGCCTGCTGCGAGCGGTCGAAGGGCACTTCCAGCAGCTTGGTGACGAGGTTCGCGACGACCTTCTTGACCGCGCTGACGAACGCCTCGTCGTCGGCGATCCACCCGTCCTTGGCGTGCAGGCGGCGGCGCAGCCGCTCCAGCGAGCAGCCGGGGCGCAGTTCCTCACCGGCGAGGTCGGCGTCGGAGCGGCCGGCGAACTCCACCGCGTGCCCCAGCCACTCGGTCAGCTCGTGGGAGACGCTGGTGTGCTGCAGGATCCCGACGCGGTGGAAGTCCTCCAGGTCGTGGATCGCGTAGGCGATGTCGTCGGCGGTGTCCATGACCGACGCCTCGACGGTCTGCTGCCAGTCCGCCAGCAGCCCCCGGAACGGCGACCGCGCGTCGACCATGTCGTCGAGCTCGGTGCGGTAGCAGGAGAACTTCGCCGACCCGGTGCCCGGCGCCTCGTCCGGTTCGGAGGCACCGCGCGGGGGCACCGGCATGTGCCGCGGGTGCGGCTGGGGCTCGGAGAGCCGGGTCCACGGGTACTTCAGCAGCGCCGCGCGCACCGCGGCGGTCAGGTCCAGGCCGTCGCCGTCGGTGCCGCGGACGTCGATGCGGGTCACCACGCGGTAGCTCTGGGCGTTGCCCTCGAAGCCGTCGGGCAGCGCGAACCGCTGCCGGGCGAGCCGGTCCAGCACGCTCTCGCCGAGGTGCCCGAACGGCGGGTGGCCGAGGTCGTGCCCGAGCCCGGCGGCCTCCACCACGTCGAGGTCGCAGCCGCCCAGCCGGTCCATCTTGGCCAGGTCGACGGGGTCGGCGACCAGTCGTTCGGCGATGGCGCGGGCGACCTGGGCGACCTTCAGGCTGTGCGTCAGCCGGTTGTGCAGCAGCAGGCCGGAACCGCTGGGGCTGACGACCTGCGTGACCCCGCCCAGCCGGGCGAAGAACGCCGAACTGGACACCCGGTCGCGATCCGCCCGGAACGGGCTGGCGGCCAGGTCACCAGGGGCTCGACGAGGGCCGGAACGACCGCTCCGCCGACCGGTCCGAAGCTGCGCATCCTGCATGGCCACACGTTAGCTGGTGGAAGTACCCGAACTCGATCTGTGTGATGTTCGACGGTGGAGGCGGTGCCCTGGCGGCGGGGGTGGCGCCGGTCGTGATCTGATTCCACCGTGGCAGATGTCGTGGTGGTCGGCGGCGGTCCGGCGGGTCGGGCCGCGGCTGCGGCCTGCAGCGACACCGGCCTCGAGGTCGTGCTGGTCGATCCGGCGCCGCGCCGCGTGTGGCCGCACACCTACGGCTCGTGGCGCGATGAGCTGCCCGCGTCGGTCCCCGGCACCGCGCTGGCCTCGGTCGTGGACCGGATGGCCCTGCACGGCACGCACCGGCACGAATGGGCCCGGCAGTACGCCGTCCTGGACAACACCGCGCTGTGGAAGCACCTCTGGCGCCACGACGTCGCGGAGGTCACCGGGCGCGCGAAGGCCGCCGAGCACGGCCCCACCGGGTCGACGGTGGTGCTCAAGGACGGCAGGCGGATCGCCGCGGCTGTCGTCGTCGACGCTACCGGCGCGGCCCGCGCGCTCTCCGGTGGCCGCCCGGCGCACACGCCCGCGCAGCAGAGCGCGGTCGGCTGGGTGGTCAGCGCCGCGGCCGCCGAGCCGTTCTGCAGCCGCGACTCGGGCGTGTTCATGGACTGGCGCCCGGCCCCGCAGACGCGCGGCGGCTGGCCGACGTTCCTCTACGCCGCGCACGTCGGGCCGGACCGGGTGCTGCTGGAGGAGACCTCGCTGGCACGGCGCCCCGCCCTGCCGCTGGCCCAGCTGCGCAGGCGGCTGGCCGGGCGGCTCGCGGCCGCCGGGGTGGACGAGTCGGAGCGGATCACCGAGGAGCGGGTGCGGTTCCCGGTCGACGACCCGCTGCCCCGGCCGGGGCGGGTGATCCCGTTCGGCGCCGCCGCCGGGTTCGTGCACCCGGCCAGCGGGTTCAGCATCGCCGCGTCGCTGCAACGCGCGCCGTGGTTGGCTGCGGCGATCAGCGCAGCGTTGCCGTCCGGCCCGGCTGTGGCGGCGCGCGCGGGATGGTCGATCCTCTGGCCACCGCGCGCTGTGACCGGCCACGTGCTGCGCCACCGGGCCCTCCAAGCGCTGCTGTCCTTCCCGCCCGAGCAGGTGCCGGAGTTCTTCGAACTGTTCTTCGGGCTCGCCGAGCACCACCGCACTGCCTTCCTGACCCCCGACGACGATCCGGCCGGCACGGCAGCGGCGATGTCCGCCCTGTTCGCGAGCGCGCCGTGGCGCGTCCGCCGCCGGCTGGCGCTGGGCGGGTTGTCGGTCGGCCACCGCCTCGCCCGCCACGGCCTCGGCGGCAGCTGAGACCTGGGCTTTTCCGGCAGACCGGGCACCCACCGTGGTCGTTGCGCTGCGAATTGTTGTGTCAACCGCCACCCACTTGCGGCAACCCGTGTTCGGTGCTGGTCAAGCACGCTAAGTTGGTCGGCGGGGAGAGGCGGTCCTCCACCGAGGAGGAGGAACTGAGATGTCGGTGAACAGGTCGTGAACACCGTCGATGGAGCAGCATGAGTGCGGGCAACATCGACTCCGTGCTAGCGCTGGTTGACGAAGTGCGCTTCGCGTTCCAGCCGTTGATCAACATCAAGACCGGAGCCATCGTCGCGATCGAGGCATTGGCCCGACCGGCTGGCAAGCACGTCCAGGAGCTGTTCCAGGAGGCTGCCCGGCAACGGCGGCTGACCGAGCTGGACGTGGCGTTGGCGACTGCGGCGCTGACCGCTGCCGCCGAGCACGAGTCGCTGCTGCCGCTGCACCTGAACATCTTCGGCGGCACGGTCATCCACGACCTCGAGCGGCTGGACCTGCTGCGCGAGCGGCTGCGCGAGATCGGCCGCCGCGAGCAGGAGGTGACGCTGGAGATCGGCCCGCCGTTCGCCCGGCTGAACACCGACGACCTGCTGGCCGGGGTGGACAAGCTGCGCGCCGACGGGTTCCAGATCGCGCTGGACGGCGTCGGCGAGGGCGACGTGCCGCTGAACCTGATCGCCGACATCGGCCCGGCCGTGGTCAAGCTGGACCGCGGGGTGGTCCAGCAGCTGCCGGACAGCCCGGCGCGGATCGCGGTGGTCGAGTCGGTGCGCCACCTGTGCGAGTCCACCGACAGCCAGCTGGTCGCCGAAGGCGTGGAGAACGAGCGCCAGCTGACCACCTTGCGCCGCAACGGCGTCCGCCTGGTGCAGGGCAACCTGCTCGCTCCCGCGGCGCGGCGGCCACCGACGGCCAGCAGCGTGCCCGGGGTGGCCGCGGAGGTGACCGATCCGCACGGTCCGCCGATCAGCTCGCTGGCCAGCGGTCCCCGCGTCACCGAGTTCCTGTCCCCCGCGACGATCCTGCCCACCGACGTCACCGCCGACAAGGTGCGCGGCGTGCTGGCCGACCACCCGGAGATCAGCGGTGTGGTGCTGGTCGACGACCGGAACCGGCCGCAGTGGACCATCGACCGCAACCGGTTCCTGCTCGCGGTGACCGGCCCGTACGGCCACGCGCTGCACGCCAAGCGCCCGGCCTCGCGCCTGGCCGACGAGCCGCGGGTGGTCAACACCGCGACCACCGCGATGGAAGCGCTGAGCCTGGTCACCGGCTCCGCCCAGAACCGGATGTACGACGACGCGATCGTGGTCGACGAGCTGGGCCGCTGCCTGGGCGCGGTGCGCGCCGGCGACCTGATCCGCGGCATGGCGGAGCTGAAGGTGGAGGAGGCGGCGGCGCTGAACCCGCTGACCCGGCTGCCGGGCAGCGACGCGATCGCCCGCGACGTCACCCGGCGCATCGCCGCCGACGAGGTCTTCGCGGTGAGCTGGCTGGACATCGACGGGTTCAAGACGGTCAACGACACGGCCGGTTTCTCCGCGGGCGACGACCTGATCCGCGCCATCGGCCGCAGCCTGACCGATGCGGCGACCTCGCTGAGCTCGGTGCAGGTCGGGCACGTCGGCGGCGACGACTTCCTGCTGGTGGCCGATCTGGACGACCTGGTGTCGCTGGCCGAGCTGGTGCTCGACCCGGAGCGCTCGGCGGGCGGCGTGCCGGTGAGCCTGTCGCTGGCGACGCTGGTGTGCACGCCGAGCACCGTGTCGGGCTACGACGAGGTGTCCAGCCGCTTGGCGCCGCTGAAGAAGCATGCCAAGTCGCTGACCGGATCGAGCTGGGTCATGTCCCGCCCCGGCTCGGACCGCATCGAGGTGCTCCGCGGCGAACGCTCCGACGCACCGCGGGATTCGGATCGTTAGCGCAGGTCAGAGCTCTCCGGCGAAGAGGATCACTCACCCGGACGATTGCCGCGGACCACCGAGATCGCCCTAGGCTGGTGGTCGAACGAAGTTTGACAACGTTGTCAAAGTCGTGGAGGGCTCGTGCCAGCACACCGCCATCGGCTCGCGACCACCGCAGCGCTGCTGTTGACCGCGCTGACCACCACCCCACTGCCCGCCACCGCGCAACCCACCGACCCGGTCCGCGCGGTCAACACCTTCATCGGCACCAAGGACGAGGGCAACACGTTCCCCGGCGCCGCCGCCCCGTTCGGCATGACGCAGGTCAGCCCGATCGGCACGCACTACGCGGGATGGCGCTACGACGACGCCCGGATCAAGGGATTCGGCCACTTCTTCCTCTCCGGCGCGGGGTGCTGGGAGCAGGGCGGCCTCGTCTCGACCCTGCCCACGGCGGGCAGCATCGGCGCCGGCCCCGGCCACGACTTCGACATCACCGCACCGTCCACTTTCGACCAGGACCAGTACGCCTCGGCCTACACCCACGACGGCGAGGTCGGCGAGGCGGGCTACTACCGGACCCGGCTGACCGACCGCGGCGGCATCGACGTGGAGGCGACGGCCGACACGCGCGTCGGGGCCGAGCGCTACACGTTCGACGGCGGTCCGGCGAACGTGTTCCTCAACGTCGGTCAGGCCAACGAGCGCAACCCGGTCAAGGCCAGCGGGCTGGAGGTGGTCGACGACCGCACGGTGCGGGGTTGGGTGCGCAGCAAGGGTTTCTGCGGCGGCGAGGACTACACGCTCTGGTTCACCACCCGCTTCGACAAGCCGGTGGAGTCCTTCGGCACGTGGCAGCCCGACGGCGGGCAGTTCGACCGCCGCTCGGTCTCCGGCGGGGAAGGCCTGCGCGGCGCATGGCTGACCTTCGGCGACGACCAGGTCACCGCGACCACCTCGATATCCTATGTGGACGCTGCGGGCGCGGACGCGAACCTGGCCGCGGAGGGCTCGCGCGGCTTCGACCAGATCCGCCAGCAGACCCAGAACCGCTGGAGCCGCGAACTCGACCGGATCCGGGTGGCGGGCGGAACTCCGGACGACACAGCGGTTTTCTACACCTCGCTCTACCACGTCCTGCTGCAACCGTCGACCGCCACCGACGCCGACGGCCGGTACCGGGGCTTCGACGACGCGATCCACCGGGCCGAGGACTGGACCTACTACCAGTTCTTCTCGCTGTGGGACACCTACCGCACGCAGAACCAGCTGCTGGCGCTGCTGGCCCCGGACCGCGCGCGGGACATCGCGCGCAGCGTGCTGGCGATCGACGAGCAGGGCGGCTGGCTGCCGCGCTGGGCGTACGCGAACTTCGAGACGAACACCATGACGGGCGACCCGGTCACGCCGTTCCTGGTCGACCTGTGGCGCTTCGGCGCGCTGGACGGACGCGAGCAGCAGGCCTACGAAGCGTTGCGGCGCAACGCCAACGAGGTCCCGCCGGCGGATTCGAAGTTCGAGGGCCGGGCCGGCAACAACTCGTACCTGTCGCAGGGATTCGTGCAGTACGACCCCGACTTCCCGAAGAAGGGCCAGGACGTCGACCCGGCGCACGGCGGCTCGGCGACCATGGAGTACGCGCTGGCCGACTGCTCCCTGTCGGTCATGGCCGGGGCGCTGGGACGCGCGGAGGACGCCGCGCAGCTGGCGGAACGCGGACGCAACTGGCGCAACGTCTGGGACCCGGCGGTGCACGACGCCGAGCGCGGCTTCACCGGGTTCCCGCGCCCGAAGAACGCCGACGGGACCTGGTTCGAACCCTACGAACCGGTCTCCGACAAGGGTTTCCACGAAGGAACCGCCTGGCAGTACCAGTGGTTGACGCAGCAGGACGTCCCGGGACTGCTCGACGCGGTCGGCGGCGCGCAGCAGGCCGAGCAGCGGCTGGACACGTTCTTCGCCCACGACCAGCTGGTCCAGGACCCGGCGCGCACGGCCCGCGAGGAGTGGGTGATCGCCCCGTACGACTACTACGGCCAGTTCCGCTACAACCCCAACAACGAACCGGACCTGCATGCGCCGTGGATGTACTCGCTGATCGGCCGGCCAGCGAAGACCTCGGCGGTGGTCCGCGCCCAGCAGACGCTGTTCACCAACGCGCCCGACGGGGTGACCGGCAACGACGACCTGGGCACGATGTCGGCATGGTACGTCTTCAGCGCCCTCGGCCTGTACCCCGCGACACCGGGCACCGGCCAGTTCGTGCTGAACGCCCCGAGGTTCACCGAAGCAGTGGTGCGGATCCCCGGTGGAGCGCCGTTGACCATCACCGCGGCGAACGCCGACGGCGCGAAACTCCAGTACGTGGACGAAGTTCGCACGTCGAACACCCCGCAGGAGCAGGTGTGGATCGACCTCGAGCGCGTTCGCGCGGGCGGCACCATCGACTACCGCCTGTCCGACTCGCCCACCGACTGGGGCACGGGTCCCGGGGCCGCTCCCCCGTCCCCGTGCCGGTCATGACGGGCCCTGCGAACCTGCCGGATATTCCTGGAGGGGAACGAGATCCCGTTCCCAGGCCGACAGGACGGGGGTGACGACCCGCCAGGCCTCTTCGGCTTCGTCGCCGCGGATGGACAGGGCGGGATCGCCGGTGAGCACGTCGAGCAGGAGCCGGCCGTAGGGCGGTAGATCGGGTGGGTCCATCCGCGCGGTGAGCGTGAACGGAGCGAAAGTGCGCGCGTGCGGGCCCATCCCGGTCAGGTCGAGCGCCAGGCCCTCCGGCTCGAGCCCGAACCGGAGCACGTTGGGCAGGACTTCCCCGCCGTGCCCGAAGGGGATGTGCGGCACCGGCCGGAAGCGCACGGTGACCTCCTTGCGGTCGGTGCCGAGCGCCTTTCCGCTGCGCAGCAGGAACTTGGTGCCCGACCAGCGCCAGCTGTCGATCTCGAGCTCGACCTCGGCGAACGTCTCGGTGCGGCGTCCCGGGTCCACGCCTTCCTCGTCGACGTAGGCGGGAACGTCGTGGTCGTCGATCCGGCCGGCCGCGTAGCGGGCGCGGCGCGTGCGGTGGACGACGTCGTCGTCGGTGAGCGGCCGCACCGAGCGCAGCACGTCGACCTTCCGGTCGCGCAGGTCGCGCTCGCCGAGGCTGACCGGAGGTTCCATCGCGACCAGGCAGAGCAGTTGCAGCAGGTGGTTCTGCACCATGTCCTTGAGCGCCCCGGCGCTGTCGTAGTACCCCGCCCGGCCCTCCAGCGCGAGGTCCTCGTCCCAGACGATCTCCACCTCGGCGATGTGGGTGCTGTTCCAGAGCGGTTCGAGCACGCGGTTGGCGAGCCGGGCGCTGAGCACGTTCGCGACGGTGGTCATGGCCAGGAAGTGGTCGACCCGGTAGACCGCCTCCTCGGGTACGAGCTCGGCGAGCAGCCGGTTCAGCTCCACCGCGCTGTCCAGGTCTTCGCCGAACGGCTTCTCGAGCACGATCCGGCTGCCCGCCGGGAGTTCCGCGCGGTGCAGCGCGGTGACAGCGGAGGGGAACAGCGCTGGTGGAAGGGCGAGGTAGACGGCCAGGGGGTCGTCACCGGCGACGACCGAAGCGACGTCGGCGCTGTCGGTGACATCGGCCCGCTGGAACCGGGCTGAAGCGACGACCGCCTTCCTCGCGTCAGTCGGCAACCCGCCGCCGTGACGTTCGAGCTGGCTGGCGGCCCAGGACTGGAACTGCCCGTCGTCCCAGTCGCTGCGGTCGGAACCGACCAGCTGGAACCGATCCCCGAGGTGTCCCTCCGCCCGCAACGCGGCCAGTCCCGGCAGCAGGAATCGGGCGCTGAGGTCGCCCGTGGCACCGAAGATGACGAGCCGATCGATCATCGCAGCCCCGCTTTCACCCGTGAGAGGATCACCCCGCTGGCGATGACGCCGATGTGGCTGAACGCCTGCGGGAAGTTGCCCATGAACGCACCGGTGGTCGGATCGATCTGCTCCGAGAACAAGCCGAGAGCGCTCGCCCTGGCGCACAGCGAGGCGTACAGCTGCTCGGCCTCCTCGATCCGCCCCTGACCCGCCAGGTTGTCGACCAGCCAGAAGCTGCACAGCACGAACGCGCCTTCGTCACCGGGCAAGCCGTCCGCCGACTGGTCGTGCAAGTACCGGTAGAGCAAGCCGCCGCCGGCCGACAGCCGCTCCGCGATGGCATTCGCGGTGGCGGTCATGCGCGGGTGGTCGACCGGCACGACCTGGCGCAGCGGGAGCGCCAGCAGGCTCGCGTCCAGACCGCCGGTGCCGTCGAGGTGTTCGCGCAAAGTCCGGGCGCGCTCGTCCCACGCCTGGTCCAGGATGAGCTGCCGCAGCTTGTCGGCCGCGGCCCGCCAGCTCGCGACCTGCGCGGACAGCCCGTTGCGATCACCGATCGCGGCGGCTCGATCCAACGCGACCTGGCACATCCCGGCCGAGTAGGTGAACACCCGGCCTTCGCTGCGCACCTCCCAGATGCCCTGATCCGGCTGCCGCCACGCCTTCGCCGCGGTGTCGGCGAGCCGGGTCAAACCGGCTCTGAGCGCCGGCTCCAGCGTTCCGCCCGCGCGCAGCCACTGGTCGGCGCAGTCCAGCACCTCGCCGTAGACGTCGTGCTGGCGCTGGTCGGCCGCGCCGTTCCCCCACCTCACCGGGGCCGAACGCCGGTAGCCCTCCAGCTCGGCGTCCTCGACCTCGTCAGGTACCGGGCCGCCTTCGAGTGTGTACATGATCCGCGGCATCCGGCTCTGCTCGAAGGCATCGAGGACCCAGCCGAGGAAGGCGTCGGCTTCGCCGCCGAAGCCGACGCGGCGCATCGCGAACACGGTGAACGCCGCGTCCCGGATCCAGGTGTAGCGGTAGTCCCAGTTGCGGATCCCGCCGATCGGCGCGGGCAACGACGACGTCGGGGCGGCGACCAGCGCACCGTTGACCCAGTCGTCGCACAGCTTCAGGGTGATCGCGGCGCGGCGCACCAGCGGTTCTTCCGGGCCGTCGTAGTCGAAGTGCGCCATCCACCTGCGCCACGCGTCGGCGGTGTCGCGCAGCATTCGCTCGGCGTCGAGGCGGTGGTGGCGGTGGATGCGTCCCCAGGACAGCACCAGGTCGAGCCGGTCGCCGCGGTGGAGCTCGTGGGTGCTGTCCAGGCCGTTGAGCGGGCGGTTCGAACGCAGGTGCAGGCGCAGGTCCGACCGGCCGGGAACGTGCAGTTCCAGGCCGCTGAACAGCGGACGGACCTGCGCACCGCCGCGGGGTTGCAGGGTCGCGCGCAGCCGGACGTCGCCGTCCAGGACCTCGGCGGATCGCACGAGCTCGGCTCGCTGCGCTGGAGCGTCGTCGGCGAGCTCGGCCCCTGACCGCACCACGAGCGCGTCGGTGACGCGGACCGCGCCCGTGGTGCTGGCCAGGTCGGTGGTCAACACCGCGGTGTCCGGCTCGTACCGCTGCCTGGCCTGGACCAGGCCTTCCGGCTGGACGGTGAAGTGGCCGCCCCGCGCGTGGTCCAGCAGACCGCAGAACAGCGGGTCGGAGTCGAAGCGGGGAACGCACATCCACGGAATCGACCCGTCGAGGCCGACGAGCGCTGCCGCCGCACCGTCGCCGATGAGACCGAGGTCCTCGAGCGGCAGGTAACCGCCGGGTCTGCGGACCGGCCTGAGCGGTGGGTCGAGATCCAGCATGGCGTGCGCCTAGAAGGTGACCAGGACCTTGATGGTGTCCTCGATCTTCTGATCGGAGACCTCGAAAGCCCGTTCCATCTCGTCGAACCGGAACTTGTGGGTGGTCATGGGCGTGGGATCGACCCGGTTGGTCCGCAGCACCCGCAGCAACCGCTCCATGCGCAACCTGCCGCCCGGGCACAGCGCGGTGGCGATCGTCTTCTCCGCCATGCCCACTCCCCACTCGACGCGGGGAATGCGCACGAACTCGCCTTCGCCGAAGTAGCCGATGTTGGAGATCGTCCCGCCGGGTTTGGTGATCTTCACAGCGGTTTGGAACGTCGCGTCGGCACCGAGCGCCTCCACCGCGGTGTCCGCCCCGTCGCCCCCGGTCAGCTCCTGGACGCGCTCGAGGACGTCCTCCTTCGTGAAGTCCACGATCTCGTCGGCACCGTAGGTCCGCGCGAGTTCTTGCCTGCTGGGAACGGATTCCACCCCGATGACGAGCCCGGCCCCGCGGAGCCGCGCCCCCACCGTCGCCATCAACCCGACCGGCCCCTGCGCGATCACGACGACGGTCCCCCCGATCGGGATGTTGCCCTTCTCCGCACCGGCGAACCCCGTCGAGAGCATGTCCGCGCAGTACACGGCGGCCTCGTCGGGAATCTCCGCCGGAATCCGCGCGAGATTCGCATCGGCGTCGTTGACGTGGAAGTACTCGGCGAAAACCCCGTCCTTGCGGTTGGCGAACTTGAACCCGCCGAGCGGCTCACCGGACTGCGAAGGATGCCCGTTCTGCGCCGCCGAACTCCCCCAGTCCGGAGTGATCGCACCGACCAGAACGCGATCCCCCGGCTGGAAGTCCCGCACCTCATCACCGACCTCGTGCACGACGCCAACAGCCTCGTGACCGAGCGTCAAGTCCTCCCGAGGCCCGATCCCGCCCCTGACGGTGTGCGAATCCGAAGTGCAGATGAGAGCACTGGTCGTCCGCACAACAGCATCCCGGGCCCCGGGCCGCGGCACGGCCTTGTCCACGAACCCGACCTGCCCGATCTCCTTCATCACGAAAGCCTTCATCATCACCGCCCACCCAAAGCCGACAAACCCCCATCGCACTACCCCACCCAACGACCCGTTAAGCCTTCAGTCGCTCACTGGATGTTCGGGGCTGGGCCGAGGGTGTTGAGGGCGGTGACGATCGTTTTCTCCTCGTAGGTGAAGTGGGCTTCGAGGTCTTGGGTCAGGGTCTCGAGGTGGCCCTTCAGCTTCGCCGGGTTGGTCTTGCCGGGTACGTACTCGTCGACGAGCTGGCGGATCTCGTTCTGCAGCCTGGAAACGACGGCGTGCTCCTCGCCGAGCCTTTCCAGCACTGGGGCTAGGTCTGGGAACTGCTGGGTCAGCATGGGGAAGGCGCCCTGGTCTTCGCCGGTGTGGTGCTGCTTCAGGGCTGCGCAGAACTCCGTGCAGTGCGTTCGCAGTTGCTGGACCAGGCTCGGCTTCGGGCGGACGAGATCGGGGTCGGGGTTGCCCTCGATGATCTCGTCCAGTTGGCGGTGGAGTTCCGCTAGTTCCGCGCGCAGCCAGTCGTGGGCTTCTACCAGGAAATCGCCCAGACCTCGGACTCGTTCCTCACCCGGGGAGTCCTGAGTGGACATCGGGTCGATTCGGCGCAGGGTGACCACCGGGAGGACTCTCGTCGTCTTCCTCTGGTACTCGCGCATTCCCTCGTTCTGCTCCGCCACCGCGGCGAAGAGGTGATCGCGTCGCGCACCGGTCTCGATGGTTGCGATCGCCTCGTAGGTTTCAGCGCCGGTCTCGACCGTGACCTGCGGGTTCTTGCGGATGTTGTGGTACCAGGCCGGGTTCTTCGGGCCACCCATCACCGAGGCCACGACCAGCGGTTGACCTTCGATCTCGAAGTAGCCGAGCGGGGTTTCCCTTCGCTTGCCGGTGCGGGCACCCGTTGTCGTCAGGATGCACACCGACCAGCCCTCCATCCAGCCGGTCAGCTTTCCTTCGTTCCTTCGGAACTCCGCCATCACCTGGTTGTTGAAGGCTCGGACGTCGAAGTTGTCGGTTGTCTCTTTCTCGGTCATGCACACCTTTCCTGATCTTGAGCGATCGGAGGCTTTGCACCGAGATGCAGACACACTGGAGCCCCGCGGGCCAGGGACGTGGAGGCAGGCGCGTTGGACCGCACGTCTTTGCAGTCCGACGTAACCAGATGCGGGACACTTACTCGTGTCGCAGCTCGATGGTGGCTTTAGAAGCCGCTACCTCCATGTGTAGGCCCATCCGGGGCTCGGTTGCGAGGTTAGCGTGGTTTGATCGTGGCTGCAAGGCTTTTCGTCGTTTGCTTTTCGGTTGCCGTTGTGGCCGGGACTTTCGGGTGTTCCGTTGTTGGTGGGGCCATCCCCGTGTTTGGCGGATTGTGGGGGCTGCGTCCCGGAGGTCAAGCCCGGCCTCGCGGCCGCCCCTTCGGGGTTTCAGGCTGTGGTGTCGTCGAGGCCCGTGGGCACGGCGAACGACGAATGTGCCTCCAGCACGGCGTATTCGGCGAAGCCGCCGTGCGGCAGGAC
>NZ_JBEOVY010000211.1:0-13471 GCF_040295745.1 Saccharopolyspora sp. NPDC002686 | reverse complement strand
GTTGTTGAACGCCATGTCCAGGCGGCCGTACTCCCTCACCGCGCGCCGCACCGCGGCTTCGACTTGCTGTTCGTCGGTGTAGCGGCGGGAGCGACCGTGATCAGCGTCGGCAGCTTCGAGCACCACCGGTGCGAGGTCGACGCGGAGCTGGTCAAGCGCGCGGGAGCGGTCGTCGTCGACGATGTCGACACGGCCGCGGCGCACGCGGGCCCGATCGCGCGAGCGCTGGAGCGCGGCGACGTCGCGCGAGAGCAGCTGCGAACGCTGGGCGAGGTGCTCGTCGGAGCGGCGCCGGGGCGCCGTGACGCGACGGAGGTCGTGTTCTACAACAGCGTCGGCTTGGGCGTGCAGGACGCTGCCGCGGCGCACGCCGTTCTCGGCACCCTCTGAACGGTCGAATTGAGCCGAACAGGAAGTTTGTCCAATTGAGGCGGCGGTGAGTTTTCGGTTGCACCGCGGTGAAAAGCCGGTTCAGGAGTCCGGTCCGCGCAAGCGTTTCCGTTGGCAGCGAAGCACTTGCGCGGTCCGCGAGGTCCGTTCGTCGTAATGCAGCTGAAAGCCTGCTGGGGCTCAGGGGAACGCATCCGCGCGCTTCGCGTCTTTCCCGGGTGCGTTCCATGGACGACCATCCCCGCATCGCTTGAGCGCAGGAGCGATCAGGCGCAGCTCGCGGGGAGGAACGCATGCGCGACGAGACTTCCGCGACGGGTGGGTCGCTGTTCGGCACCGGACCGAACGGCATCTTCCGCCGCACCATCCCGAAGCCGGAGGAGCAGACCGATCGGCGCATGCTGCGCGTGCTGGGCCTGCCGCAGCTGACCATGATCGGCGTCGGAGCCATCATCGGCGCCGGGATCTTCAGCCTGGCCGGCGCGGTGGCGCGCGACGTGGCCGGACCGGCCGTGCTGGTGTCGTTCCTCATCGCCGGCGTGGCTTCGCTGTGCGCGGCCTTCGCCTACGCCGAGTTCGCCGGGATGGTCCCGCGCGCCGGGTCGTCCTACACCTACGCCGCCGCGGTGCTCGGCGAGGTCGTCGGCTGGATCATCGGCTGGGACCTGCTGCTGGAGTACACCGCGATCGTCGCGACCGTGTCGATCGGGATGTCCGGCTACGTCGCGTTCCTGCTGGAATCGGTCGGGATCGACCTCCCGACCTGGATGCTCGGCGCGCCCGGCACCGGCGAGGGCCACCGGGTGGACCTGATCGCGATGCTGATCTGCCTCGGCGTGGCCTGGCTGCTCAACCGCGGCACCAAGACCTCCGCGAAGGTCGACGTGGTGCTCACCGTGGTCAAGATCGCGGTGGTGCTGCTGGTCGTCGTGGTCGGCTTCTCCAAAGTGGACACCGGGAACCTGACGCCGTTCGCGCCGTTCGGCTGGGGCGGTGCCGTCACCGGCGCGGCGACGGTGTTCTTCGCGGTCTTCGGCTACGACGCGCTGTCCACCGCAGCGGAGGAGTCCGTCGAGGCCCGGAAGCTGCTGCCCAAGGCGATGCTGCTCTCGCTGCTCATCTCGATGGTGCTCTACGTCGGCGCCTGCATCGTGCTCACCGGCATGGTGCCCTACACCGAGGTCAACCCGGACAGCGGTTTCTCCAGCGCCTTCGCCAGCGTCGGGATGCCCGGCGTCGCCGTGGTGATCGCGGTCGGGGCGGTGCTAGGCATCGTCACGGTCAGCTTCTCGTTCATGATGGGCGCTTCCCGGTTGTGGTACGCGATGAGCCGCGACGGGCTGATGCCGAAGTGGTTCGGCGAACTGCACCCGGTGCGCCGGGTCCCGCACCGGGCGACCTGGATCCTCGGCATCGTCTCGGCGGTGCTCGCGGGTCTGCTGCCGGTCGAGGAAGCCGCCGAGCTGACCAACATCGGCGTGCTGTTCGCCTTCGTCCTGGTCTGCGCCGCGGTCGTGGTGCTGCGCTACCGCAAGCCGGACCTGCCGCGCGGGTTCCGCTGCCCGGGCATGCCGTTCGTGCCGATCCTCGGCGTGCTGTTCTCGGCCTGGCTGATGTCGTTCCTGGCGGGTGAGACCTGGCTGCGCTTCGCCGGCTGGCTGGTGATCGGCCTGCTGGTCTACTCGCTCTACAGCTACCGCAACACCCGCCGCGTGATGCCGGGCGGTTCGGTCGACCTCGCCTCCCTCGACGAACCCGCCCGATGACCGGCTGGAAGCCGCGGGTCGCGGCCGGGGTCTTCGGCGCTGCGCTGGTCACCGCCGCGGTCGTGCTGGGGACCGGCACAGCCGGAACGCTGTGGGGCCTCACGCCGATCGTGGTGTACGCGATCCTGGTGCTGCTCGACGTCGACGTCGTGCTGGCCACGCTCGGCGCGCTCGTCATCGCAGCGGTGCAGACCGGCACCGCGCCGTTGGCGATGGGCGAGCTGATGGGCGAATCGCTGGGGTCGTTCATCGCCGTCGTCGGGATGATCGTGCTGCTCGGCGGCGGTCTCGGCCGCGTGGTCACCGAGACGGGCGCGGCCGCGACCATGGTCCGGGCGGTGCTGCACGGCATCGGCATCAGCACCCGGTTGCGGTTCCGGCTCGGCGTGATGGCCTCCGCGACGCTGCTCGGAGCGGCGCTCGGCACGCTGTCCGGCGCGAGCGCGCTGCTGGTGCCGATCGTGCTGCCGATCGCTGCCGCGCTGCGGGTGACCCCGCCGTCGATGGCCGCGATGTTCCACGCGGGCACCGCCGCAGGACTGGTCACCGGGCCGTTCACGCCACCGGTGGTGACCATCATGGGCGCGGCGCAGATCAGCTACGGCGAGTACCTGCTCAACGCCGGGATCCCGATGGCCGCGGTGGTCTGGCTGACCGGTCTCGGCATGTCCCACCGCATCCAGCGCTGGACCGCCGGCGAGTCCTACCCGGAGGAGGTCGCCGAAGACCTGGCGCACGAACCGGCCGCGGCGAAGCGCGCGACGATCGGGTTCCTCGGCAGCATGGCGGTCCTGGTCGCGCTGGGCATCGTGTTCCAGGCGGGCTACACCTACGTGCTGATCGTGATGCCGGTCAGCGCCGCGATCACCGCGCTCTTCGGTCGCATGCAACCGGGCGCGGCGCTGCAGGCGATGTACCGGGGAGCGCAGCCGCTGCTGTGGCTGTTCCTGCTGTTCTGGATGCTCAACCCGATGCTGGAGCTGCTGGAGAAGTCCGGCGCCTACGACGCGATGCAGCGGCTGATGGCCCCGACCCTCGACGACGTCGGACCGTGGCTGTTCTGCATCATCGTGCTGCTCGTGGGCTGGCTGGGGATCTCCGGCGCGGCCGTGGCGCAGGTCGTGCTGCTGCAGAAGCTGTTCGGCCCAGCGCTGGCTAGCGCCGGAGTCCCACCGGGCGCGTGGGCCGCGGTCCTGCTCGGCTCGTCGCAGATCGACTGGTTCGGCCCGTTCCCCGGGCCGGACATGATCGGCCAGATGGGATTGGCGCGCTCCCGGAACCTGCGGATGATGATGTACAACGGCTGGGCGATCATGGTCGCCAACCTGGCCCTGTTCGCAGTGCTGTTCTTCGTCCTCACCTGACCCGGGTGGCGGGCGCCGGTCGTCCGAGGGGAGTGCGGTCGTGGGGTTCGCGGAGCGGATGCGGGCGGAGCTGGAGCGAGCGGAACTGCCCGGTCGCGTCGGGTTCGCCGCGTGGGACCTGGCGGAGCGCGAGCCGGTGCTGCTCGATGCCGAGCGGGTGGTGCACTCCGCGAGCACGATCAAGGTGCTGATCATGATCACCGCGCTGCGGGCCGTGCAGGCCGGGCAGCTTGGCCTGGACGACCCGCGGGACCTGCCCGCGGAGCGCGTCGGTGGCGCTGGAGTCCTGCGGCTGCTGAGCAGCGTCGACCGGATGTCGTTGCGGGACCTGATCGCCCTGATGATCGTGATCAGCGACAACGAGGCCACCAACGCGGTCATCGACGCCGTCGGGTTCGACGCGATCCGGGACTGCGCGGCAGATCTGGGCTGCACCGCGACCCGGGTGGAGCGGCACCTGATGCGCCACCACGAACCCGGCCGCAACGAGACCACCGCCCTGGACCAGGCCCGCGTGCTCGACCGCCTGGCCAGCGGAGAGGCGCTGCCGCCGGAGCTGACCGAGCACGCGCTGGGCGTGCTGGCCGAGCAGCAGGTCCGCGACCGGCTGCCCGCGCTGCTCCCCGCGGGTGTGAGCTGCTGGAACAAGACGGGCGAGCTCCTCGGCCTGCGCCACGACGTGGGTCTGATCGGCACCGGACGCCCGCAGCTGGTGATCGCGGTCCTGGTCGACGAACTCACCGACGACCGCTCGCTCAACGACTACCGCGGCGGCCCGGCCTGCGACGCCATCGCAGCGCTCGGTCGAAGCGCGTACGACGCCCTGGTCTGAGGCCGGATCTGCGGAGCTCGGCGAACGCGGAACGGCTCGGAAGTACTGCCGCCAACGCGGCTGCGAACGCCTCCAGATCACTCGAATGCGTGTTCTAAAACGTGCTCTGACGTGGTAAGATCGTGTTGTCGGGCAGGGGATTCGGGCGCATTTCGACCACTGTGGACTGTCGTGGTTCGGGCACGCGGTTCGCAGTGGCGTTGAATGCTGCCCTCGGTCGCGGAGGGGTACTCGTGGACGGTGTGCACATCAGCCTCGGTTCGTTCCTGGACTACGCGCGCAGCACGCCGCGCGGCTGCGCGGGCATAGTTCGCGACCAGTGGGAGATCTACGTCGCCGAGACGAGCATGGCCTGGACGTTCTACGCGCCGTTCCGGTCGGCGCTGCGGAGGGCGGTGAACTCGCCGGACCCGTCGGCGGTCATGGCCGCGGTGGTGGAGGACGCGCGGCCGGTGCAGCAGCCGCACTTCCTGCAGCTGCACGAGGGATTCGAACGCTGGTGGCGGAAGGTGAAGGCCACCGGCGTTCCGCTGGAGTCCGCCATGTGGACGGTCGGGGAGCTCTCCGTCACCGTCTCCCGGCACAGCGCCATGGCGTTGCGCCATCGAGACGGCAGCACCGAGGTCGTGCTGCCCTACCTGAAGGAGCCGGAACTCGGAACGGATTCGGCGAACCTGGCGCTGCGGGTGCTGGAGCACCTGGTTCCGGTCTTGTTGCCAGGAGCGACACCGATGGTCCTGGACGTGCGACGCGGAAAAGCCATGCGGCTGCGCAAGAACGCGAATCGAGCGGAACTCGACGCGATGTTATCCGCCGAAGCGGCCAAATACCTCACCCACTGGACGGCCATGGCCGAACTCCGCCGAGCCGAGTAGCGGGACAGCTCCGAGCTGAACGCCGAGTGCGGCGCGGGTTTCGAGCCCGCACCGCGCTCCGGTGCGGATTTCAGCTGCGCCGGGGCTGGCGGTGCATCAGGCCGAAGCGCGACCACTGGGTCTCGGCGGCTTCGATGGACCGGCGCGTTCGTTCCGGGTCCAGTGTGGACAGCTGGGCGACGATCGCCTGCGCGACCGCCAGGCCCGGCGCCAGCGAGGGGAAGAACGCCACTCCCTCGGCGGGGATCAGCACGACCTCCTCGGAGGCCGCGGCCAGGGCGGGGCTGGCGGCGTCGGTGAGCGCGAAGACCCGCGCCCCGCGGCTGTGCGCCTCCTCAGCGGCGGTCACCGTGCTCTGGTAGAGCCGCCAGAAGCTGATCGCCACCAGCACGTCGTCCGGCTCGATCCGGGACATCGCGTTGGCCAGATCGGCGTCCTCGCGCACCACCGTCGCGTCGTACCCGGCCAGTCGCACGTTGTGCCCCAGCGCCGAACCGATCGCGACGTAGCTGCCGTTGGCGATGATCAGCACCTGCCGGGCCTGTGCGATCGCCTCGGCGATGGTCCGGAGCTGCTGCTCGTCCAGCCGCCGGTTCAGCACGGCGAGCGACTCCAGGTCCCGGCGCAGCGACGCCTCGCCGAGCTCGCCTTCGGTGCGCTGCGCGGCGGCGACCTCCGGAGCGCTCAGCGAGGACAGGTAGCGCGCCCGCAGTTCCCGCTGCAGGTCCGACCAACCGCTGAAGCCGAGCGCCTGGGCGGTCCGGCTCACCGTCGCGACGTTGACGCCGGCCAGCTCGGCGGCCTCCGCGGCGGAGCTGTAGGACACCCGCCGGGGCTGCGTCAGCAGCACTTCCAGCACTGACGTGCCCTTGCTGCGCAGGCCGCGTTCGGGCACGCGCCCCCGCAGCCAGGCCTCGAATCCGTCGGGTTCCCCGGCTGCGCTGCTGGCGGCGCGGTCGGTGGTCATCGGGTTCCTCTCGTCGGTCGCTGCGGGTCAACGCGAACAGTAGTGATCGCGAGGTAACGCAACAGGTATTGCATATCCAGATATCTGCACTATATGTTGCCGGTCACTTCATCTGGTGCGGTGAACCTTCCTGGAGGCACCTCGTGTCCCTGCTAGCCCGCTTGGACCGGCTCCCGCTGAGCCGGCCGCACTACCTGCTGCTGTTGCTCGGCGGCCTCGGCTACACCTTCGACGGGATGGACTCCGCCGTGGTGGCCTTCCTGCTGCCGAGCGTGCAAGACGCGTGGGGGCTGAACAACGCGCAGCTCGGCCTGATCGGCTCGGCCACCCCGTTCGGATTCCTGTTCGGTGCCACCTGCGCCGGGTTGCTCGGCGACCGCATCGGCCGCCGCAAGGTGATGATGTGGGCGCTGGGCGTCTACGCGGTGTTCTCGGTCGTCGGCGCCATGTCGCCGAACTACGAGATCTTCCTGGGCGCCCGGGTGCTCGCCGGGTTCGGCGCCGGCGCGGAGAGCGCGATCATCGCGCCGTTCCTGTCCGAGTTCGTCCCCGCCGCCCGGCGCGGCTGGTTCGTCGGCGCGCTGGCCGGCTTCTTCTCCTTCGGTTTCGTCGCGGCGGCGCTGCTCGGCCGGTTCGTGGTGCAGCCGGTACCCGAGGGCTGGCGCTGGGCGCAGGTGATCACCGCGCTGCCGATCGTGATGCTGCTGTGGTGGCGGCGTTCGCTGCCGGAATCGCCGCGCTACCTGCTGGCCTGCGGCAAGACCGCCGAAGCGGAGCAGGTCGTGGTCGACCTGGAGCGCAAGGTGCAGGCGGCGACCGGGCAACCGCTGCCGCCGGTGCCGGAAGTCGCGGTGGACAAGCCCGCCGAGGCGCGCAAGATCGGACTGCTCTCCGCGCTGAAGTACCTGTGGAGCGGCCGGATGGCGCGGCGCACCTCGATCACCTGGCTGATCTGGTTCGTGATCACCTTCTCCTACTACGGCTTCTTCACCTGGATCCCGACGTTGCTGGTGCAGCAGGGCATCACGGTCACCAAGAGCTTCGAGTTCTCGATCATCATCTACCTCGCGCAGGTCCCCGGGTACTTCTCGGCGGCGTGGCTGGGCGAGTTCCTGGACCGCAAGAACACCATCGCGCTGTACCTGGCGGGCGCGGCGGCCAGCGCGTTCTGGATGTCGCAGATGACCGACCCGGTGCTGATCACGGTCGCGGCAGCGGTGCTGTCGTTCTTTCTCAACGGCACCTACGCGGCGGTCTACTCGTACACGCCGGAGGTGTTCCCGACCTGGATCCGCGCCTCGGGCACCGGGTTGTCCAGCGCGTTCGGCCGCGTCGGCAGCATCATCGCCCCGTCGGTGATCGGGATGTCCGCGGCGACGCTCGGCTTCGCGGGCGTGTTCGGCATGACCACGGCGGTGCTCGCCGTCGGCGTCGTTTGCACCCTGATCTTCGGCCTGTCGACTGCGGGCCGCTCGCTGGAGGACCTGACCGAAGCCGACGCGCGGAAGGAGCCCGTCCGGTGAACCTGTCCGCTGTGGAAGAAGAAGTCCGGCGGGAGATCGGCGTCCGGCTGTTCACGGTGCTCGCCTGGCTGCCCGGCCGGCGCGTGCTGCACCGGGCGCACACCAGCCACCCCGACCGCTACCCGGTGGGCGGTGAGAAGTCCGCCGAGGTCGCGGCCGACTGGCTGGAGCGCTGCATCCACCAGCAGCAGCCGTTCTTCGGGCCCGACGCCGAGTCGGTCCGCCAGGTCTTCGCCGACCACGAGCTGATCGCGGAACTCGGCTGCGGCTCGGTCATCAACGTGCCCGTGATCAGCGCCGACGGCACCACGTTGGGCACCCTCGCACTGCTCGACGCGGAGCACGCCTACGGCCCGGCCCAGGTGGACCGCGCCGCTGAAATGGCCGAACTGGCCGTTCCCGCGCTGACCGAACTGGTCCAGCGCCTCGACGAGAACCAGGAGGATTCGTGACCGCCCTGCTGCTGCGTTCCGGCAAGCTGCTCGACGTCGAAACCGGTGAGTACGCCGAAGGGGATCTCCTGTGCGTGGACGGCCGGATCGCCGAGACCGGCCCGCGCCTGAGCGCGCCGGAGGGCGCGCAGACCGTGGACCTGGCCGGTGCCGCCGTCCTGCCCGGGCTGATCGACGCGCACGTGCACGTCACGGCCGCCACCGCGGATCTCAGCTCGCTGCCGTCGTGGTCGCCGTCCTACGCCACGGCGCACGCCGCGCGGATCATGGGCCAGATGCTCGACCGCGGCTTCACCACGGTCCGCGACGCCTCGGGCGCTGACTTCGGCCTGGCCGATGCGCAGGCCGAAGGCCTGATCCGGGGGCCGCGGGTGGCGTTCTGCGGCAAGGCGCTGAGCCAGACCGGCGGTCACGGCGACGGCCGCTCGCGCGGCACGCGGGTGCACGACGGCCACCAGTGCTGCGCCGGGTTGGGCAGGATCGCCGACGGGGTGGACGCGGTGCGGGCCGCCGCCCGCGACGAGCTGCGAAAAGGCGCGCACCACATCAAGGTGATGGCCAGCGGCGGGGTGGCCTCGCCGACCGACCGCATCGACTCCACCCAGTACTCGATGGACGAGCTGCGGGCGATCGTGGAGGAAGCCGACGCGGCCAACCGCTACGTCGCCGCCCACGCCTACACCGCGCGTTCGGTGAGCCGGGCGCTCAAGGCGGGCATCCGGTCCATCGAGCACGGCAACCTCATCGACGAGTCCAACATCCCCGAATTCCTCGAGCACGACGCGTTCCTGGTGCCGACGCTGGTGACCTACTGGGCGCTCAAGACCGAAGGCCGGGAGTTCGGGCTGCCCGAGGACAGCTGGCGCAAGGTCGACGAGGTGCTGGGCGCCGGGCTGGCCGCGCTGGAGCGGGCGCACCGCGCCGGGGTCAAGATCGTCTACGGCAGCGACCTGCTCGGCGGCATGCACCGCCACCAGAACGAGGAGTTCCGGATCCGCAGCGAGGTCCAGCCCCCGCTGGACGTCATCCGGGCCGCGACCACCACGGCAGCCGACCTGCTCGGCATGACCGGCGAGATCGGCACCCTCGCCGTCGGCGCTCAGGCCGATCTGGTGGTCGTCGACGGTGACCCGCTCACCGACATCGCGAAGCTCGCCGACCCGAAGCACATCCGCCACGTCGTCCAAGCCGGCCAGCTGGTGTGAGGGGAGAGGGGCTCCCGGATTCGGGAGCCCCTTGAACCCCTAGCCGAGCACCGGGTCCCAAGTGAGGCGGGCGGCCGAGGTGCCCAGCCCGGTGGGGCGGGGGACCAGGGCGCCGCCCGGGACGTTGTGGCGGAGCTCGGCGTCGAAGTACCGGCGGCATTCGCGGTGCCAGTTGAGGATTCCGGCCATCCAGTCCTGCAGCTCGGACGCGTAGCGGGTCAGCGTCGCGCGGGCTTCGGCGTCCAGACCGCGCTCTTCGAAGAGCGCGGGCAGCTCGACGTCCACCGTGCGCTCGAACTGCTGCAGGCGCGCGTCCATCACGTCGTGCACCACGCCGAACGCCCGGTCCAGGTCGCAGTCCAGGAAGTTCTGCACCACCACGACCGCGTTGTGCACCTCGCCCTCGTACTGGACCTCCTTGCGGTACGAGAACACGTCGTTGACCAGCATCGCGAAGTCGCTCGCCGAGTTCTCCATGGCCCGGATGGTGCGGGTCCGGTAGATCTCCGGCGGCACGGTCGCGCCGTGGGAGAACCGCGACAGGCTCATGGTCAGCTCCGAACCGAAGGTGCGGCGCCGCATCTCGACGTAGTCGACCGGGTCGGGGATCCGGTTCTGGTGC
The DNA here is from genome assembly GCF_040295745.1 of Saccharopolyspora sp. NPDC002686. Classification (NCBI taxonomy): domain Bacteria; kingdom Bacillati; phylum Actinomycetota; class Actinomycetes; order Pseudonocardiales; family Pseudonocardiaceae; genus Saccharopolyspora; species Saccharopolyspora sp. NPDC002686. Next base: position 3,475 of record NZ_JBEOVY010000211.1, on the reverse strand, counting down.
TGGTTGGCCAGTTCCCACAGCCACGCGTCGAGCATCACCTCGACGGTGTCGCGGAAGGTCCGGCGCTTGTCGATCGGCAGCGGCCCCGCCGTGCGCTGCCAGAGATCGGCGAGCCCGCGCTCGAGCACGTTGGCCGGGACGACGGGACTGCTGCCCTCGACCGCCATGAGCTCCTTCAGCCGCGCGGTCAGCGCTTCGGCGCCCGCCATGTTGCGGCTGTGGCCGAAGACCTGCGGGTAGTAGTCGTCGCCGTAGGTCCCCCAGGTCAGCCACGCCGAGGCCAGCTCGAGCTCCTCGACGGTGGCATCCGGGTCCAGGCCGGCCGCGCAGTGCGGGAGGTCGTTGGCGCGCAGCGCCCCCTCGTCCCACACCAGCGGGACGTCGGCGAACATCCCGATGGAGCGGGACCATTCGACGGTGCGCTCGCGGACCAGGTCCAGGTGCGGGGACAGCGAAACCGGGTACGGCATCCGGATCTCCCGGCGCGGCACGTGGCTCACCGGCTGGAACGGCGTCCGCGTGTAGCTGCGCACCCGCTGCGGCGCGGTCGAGACCAGCGAGGAGATGATCCGGGCCGCCGAAGTGCCCAGCCCGGTCGGCCCGGCCAGCACGCTGGACCCGCCGCCCTCGGGATAGCGGCCCGACTGCACGTGCCACTCGTGCCCGCCGGACTGCCAGTCCTGCAAGCCCTTGACGTAGCCGAGCACGGCCAGCCGGCCCGCCGGATCGATGCCGTGCTCGTCGAGCAGCTGCGGCACTTCGGTCAACGCGGTGTGCTCGAACTGGTGCAACCGCGAGGTCAGCAGGTCGTTGACCGCCTCCGCGGCTTCCTGCGTCGAGCAGCCGAGGAACTTCTCGAAGACCAGCACGCCGTTGCTCAGCTCGCCCTCGTCCTGCACCTCGCGCTCGTAGGAGAACAGGTCGTTGCGCAGGTGCACGGCGTCGGAGAAGGTGTCCCGCAGCACCTGCATCGGCCTGGCCGCGGCGATCTCGGCCGGCACCTCGGCGCCGACGGCGTGCTCCACCAGGTTCGCCGACCACGGCGCCCCGCCGACCTTGCGGCGCATCTCCACGTATTCGATGGGATTGGACAGCCGGTTCTCGCTGATGTTGGCCAGCTCCCACAGCGATTCGTCCAGCAGGTGCTTGGTGTTCTCGGCGAAGCGCCGCCGCCAGTCCGCGCTCATCGTCGGCACCGTCCGCGTCCACAGGTCCGCCAGCCCGCGCTCCACCGGATTGGTCGGCTCCGCGGTGATCGGACCGTCAACGGGCATGAATGAGGGCAGCCGCTCCAGGTGCTCGCGCGCGCTCGCCAGGTCCGGATTTCGCTTGTACAGCTCCACGAAGTGGTCGTCGAAGTAGAACACCCACACGTACCAGTCGGTGATCAGGTCCAGCTCGGGGCCGTCGGCGTCCGGATGCGTGTACGCGCACAGCAGCGCGTAGTCGTGCCGGTCCAGGTCCGCTTCGTCCCAGATCGCCACCCCGTGCTGCGGCACGTCGATCATGTCCATCCGCCGGGCCCAGCTCTTGCTGTGCTCCCGCGCTCGCGCCAGGTTCGGGTTCAGCCGTGCCGGGTAGGACAGGTAGAACTCCGGCAGTCGGAAGGCCTGCATGGTCCGCGCACCTCTCTGCGATGGTCACCGACCCTGCGCACGAAACCAGCCGCGCCTGCGGCGGCCAATGCCCCGGATGTCCTTCCACACGATCGGGAAGTGCCGTCGCCCGCATAGCCCAGCGCGGTGTTGCGGACAGTCAACTCCGCTGGTGGACGACCTCGCCGTCGACCACGGTCAGGTCCACTTCGCACTGCCAGATCTCGTTCGGCGGCTGGGAGAACGGGTCGCGGTCGAGCACCACCAGGTCGGCCGCCTTGCCGACCTCGACCGTCCCGGTCTCGCGGTCGGCGTGGTTGACCCAGGCGCTGCCCGCCGTGTAGGCGGCGAGCGCGTCGACGAGGTCGAGCGACTGCTCCGGCAGGAACGGCGGATCGTCGGAGCCGGGTTCCCTGCGGTTGACCGCGACGTGCACCGCCAGCACCGGATCCGCCTCGGACACCGGCCAGTCGCTGCCGGCCGCCAGCACCGCGCCCGCCGCGCGCAGCGAGCGGAACGGGTACTGCCAACCGGCCCGCCGATGTCCCAGGCGCGGGGTGGTCAGCTCGGTCATCGCCGCGTCGTTGACCGCCCACCGCGGCTGGATCGTCGCCACCACGCCGAGCTCGTGGAAGCGGGGGAGGTCGGAGGGCTGCACCACCTGCACGTGCGCGATCTGGTGGCGCAGATCCCGTTCGCGCGCACCGGAAAGCGCGTCCAGCACGTCGCGCACCGCCCGGTCGCCGATGGCGTGGAAGTGCAGCTGGAACCCGGAATCCGCGAGCTCCGGCACCACTTCGGCGAGCTGTTCGCGGTCCACGAAGGACAGTCCGCTGCCGTGGCTGCCGAGGTAGGGGAGCAGCAGCGCGGCGGTGAAGTTCTCGCACACGCCGTCCTGCATGATCTTCACGGTGTCGGCCCGGAACCGCTGGCCGCGCGCCTTCTCGCGGCGGTGCCGCAGCTCCTCGATCTGCTCCCGGCCGCGGGCGCGGTCCCACCACAGCGCGCCGCGCACCTTGCCGGTCAGCAGCCCGCGCCGGTCGGCGTCGAGGTAGGTCGCCAGGGTGTCGTCGTAGCCGAGGTAGGGGCCGACGATCGCGTCGTGCCAGGACGTCACGCCGCGGGCGTGCAGGTGCCGTTGGCCCTCCATTAGCCCGGCCAGGTACTCGTCGTCACCGGTCGGCGGCAGCACCCGCTCGACCAGCCGGGTCGCACCCTCGTGCAGGGTCCCGGACGGATGACCGCCGGCATCGCGTTCGATCCGGCCGTCCGGCGGGTCGGGGGTGCGCCGGTCGATCCCGGCCAGCCACAGCGCGGCGGTGTTCACCCAAGCGCCGTGGTGGTCGCGGTTGAGCAGGTATGCAGGGCGATCCCCGGTCACCGCATCCAGCGCGGTTCGGCTCGGCGCCCCGCCGGGGAACGACCCCATGTCCCAGCCGCCGCCCAGCACCCACCCCGCGTCCGGGCGGGTCCGCATGTAGGTCTCGACCTGCCGCAGGCACTCGTCGGCATCGAGGCATTCGGTGAGGTCGCAGCGCAGCCGCTCGATCCCGCCGTAGATCGGGTGCACGTGCGCGTCGTGGAACCCGGGCAGCAGCAACCGGCCGCGCAGATCGACGAACTCGGCGCGCGGGAACCTGCGCGCCGAGGCGTCCCGGCCGACGGCGACGATCCGCCCGTCGCGCACCGCCACCGCATCGGTGAACGAGCGGGCGGCGTCCATTGTGGCCACCGGCCCACCTGCGAACACCACCTCGCGCATGCCGTGGATTGTGGCAGCAACTCCACGCCTGCGGCCCCACCGGGATGCGCAGTTTCAATTGAAACTGTGCTCCGGCGCGGGTGGGATCTGCAGTTTCAATTGAAACTGCGGTTCGGGC
>NZ_JBEOVY010000210.1:0-13512 GCF_040295745.1 Saccharopolyspora sp. NPDC002686 | reverse complement strand
GGATCACAGTCGGAGATAGAGAGGAGGCGACATGGCGAAACCCGACAAGGTCGATGCGGTCTCCGAGATCGCTGAGAAGTTCAACACTTCGACCGCTGCGGTCGTGACCGAGTACCGCGGGCTGTCCATGGCGCAGCTGTCCAAGCTGCGCCGGGCCCTCGGCGAGGGCGCGACGTACCGTGTCGCGAAGAACACGCTGGTCAAGCGTGCCGCCGAGCAGTCGGGCGTCGAGGGTCTCGACGACCTGTTCGTCGGCCCGACCGCGATCGCCTTCATCGAGGGCGAGCCGGTCGACGCTGCCAAGGCCCTGAAGGAGTTCACCAAGGACAACCAGTCCCTGGTGATCAAGGGCGGTTACATGGACGGCCGCGCGCTGTCCGTGTCCGAGGTCGAGAGCATCGCCGACCTCGACTCGCGCGAGGTCACGCTGTCCAAGCTGGCCGGTGCGATGAAGGCCAAGATGGGCCAGGCCGCCGCGCTGTTCGCCGCGCCGGCGTCCCAGGTGGCTCGGTTGGCCGCTGCCCTGCAGGAGAAGAAGGGCAGCGACGCCGACGCCTGAGTCCCCCGTGGGATGCAGTTGTCGGTCGCAAGAACTCCCCTCCCGGGTGCCGTCGGCGCTCGGGGACTGAACTGAAAGGAACGCCGCCGTGGCGAAGCTGAGCAACGAAGAGCTGTTGGACGTCTTCAAGGAGATGACCCTCCTGGAGCTGTCGGAGTTCGTGAAGCAGTTCGAGGAGACCTTCGACGTCACCGCCGCCGCTCCGGCCGCCGTCGTGGCCGCCCCGGGCGCCGCTGGTGCTGCTCCGGCCGCTGAGGAGCAGGACGAGTTCGACGTCATCATCGAGGGTGCCGGCGACAAGAAGATCCAGGTCATCAAGGTCGTCCGCGAGATCGTCTCCGGTCTGGGCCTGAAGGAGGCCAAGGAGCTGGTCGAGGGCGCTCCGAAGGCCATCCTGGAGAAGGTCGAGAAGGAGAAGGCCGAAGAGGCCAAGACCAAGCTGGAAGAGGCTGGCGCCTCCGTCTCCCTGAAGTGAGCCGAAGCCCGTGACCGAACCCCGCTCCGCGGAATTCGGTCACGGGCTTCGGAGGAGTGATTCCTCCTCCTGACTCACGGTGAAAGGACGGGTACCCGCAGTTGCGGGTGCCCGTCCTTTTTTGCTTCGTGGAATTGCGAATCCCGGTCATTCGGACGAATCCAGATTCCTCGGCAATTCAAGTGAACTGGCGAGTAACCCCTTCGCGTCGAGCTCGTTGCACAGGTGTGACGCTGATGACCTTCGTTGTCCGCGTCACATGTGCCAGGCTGCGTCTTCGGGGTGGCCCGGCCGAGTTGAATTCGAGGACGCGGAGGTGCGGATGGGCGTCGAGGTGGTTGTCGATGGGCTGTCGAAGTCCTTCGGCTCGCAGACCATCTGGCGGGACGTCACGCTGACGCTTCCTCCCGGCGAGATCAGCGTGCTGCTGGGGCCTTCGGGAACCGGGAAGTCGGTTTTCCTGAAGTCCTTGGTGGGTCTGCTCAAGCCGGAGGAGGGCAAGGTCGTCATCAACGGTGTCGACATCTGCACCTGCCCGGAGAAGGAGCTCTACGAGGTCCGGAAGCTGTTCGGCGTGCTGTTCCAGGACGGTGCGCTGTTCGGGTCGATGAACCTCTTCGACAACATCGCCTTCCCGCTGCGCGAGCACACCCGCAAGAACGAGTCCGAGATCCGCCGGATCGTGCTCGAGAAGATGGAGATGGTCGGTCTCCTCGGCGCCGAGGACAAGCTGCCCGGCGAGATCTCCGGCGGTATGCGCAAGCGCGCCGGTCTGGCCCGCGCACTGGTGCTGGACCCCGAGATCATCCTGGTCGACGAGCCCGACTCGGGTCTGGACCCGGTTCGCACCGTGCTGCTGAACCAGCTGATCGTCGACCTCAACGCGCAGATCGACGCGACGATCCTGATCGTCACCCACGACATCAACACCGCCCGCACCGTGCCGGACAACATCGGCATGCTCTACCGCAGGCACCTGGTGATGTACGGCCCGCGCGAAGTGCTGCTGACCTCGCCGGAGCCGGTGGTGGTGCAGTTCCTCAACGGTCGCCCGGACGGGCCGATCGGGATGAGCGAGGAGAAGGACGCCGGCGAGAACGAGCTGGCGCGGCTCAACGAGCTGTCCGTGCCGCCGATGATGGCGCAGCTGGAGGTCACGCCCGGCATGCCGGAGCGCTCCGCGGTGCGCCGCCGGAAGGACCGGGTGCTGCGGCAGCTGGGCACGCTGGCGCCGTCGGCGCAGCAGGAGATCCTGAAGACGCTGACGCCCGAGGAGCTCGCGCTCTACGGGCACTCGGCTCCCGCGACCGGTGCCTGGCCGCAGAGCGGCGAACCCGCGTGGCCGCAGCAGCACACCGAGCCGGTCCGGCCGCAGGCACCGCAGCCCCCGGCCCAGCCGCTGCCGCAGTCCGAGGTCGCCGACGTGCCGCAGCAGGTGCGCCCGTCGCCGCACCCCCGGGACCCGGAGGCTCCGCCGTGGGCCGCCGGCGCGTCGGAGGCGGAGCCGGAACCGGCCGAGTCGCGTCGCCGGTGGTTCGGACGCAAGCGGGGTGAGCAGTGAGTTCGCCTTCGCAGGCGCAGTTCCCGGGCGCGGGCGGCTTGCGCGAGACCGGGCGCTTGTTCGCGCTTGGCCTGGACGTCATGCGGTCGCTGCCGAAGCGGCCGTTCCAGCTCCGCGAGTTCATCCAGCAGTGCTGGTTCATCGCGAGCGTGACGATCCTGCCGACCGCGCTGGTGTCCATCCCGTTCGGCGCGGTGATCGCGCTGCAGCTCGGGTCGCTGACCCGGCAGATCGGTGCGCAGTCGTTCACCGGTGCGGCCAGCGTGCTGGCGATCATCCAGCAGGCCAGCCCGATCGTGACCGCGCTGCTGATCGCCGGTGCCGGTGGTTCGGCGATCTGCGCGGACCTGGGTTCGCGGACGATCCGCGACGAGATCGACGCGATGGAGGTGCTGGGCATCTCGCCGATCCAGCGCCTGGTGGTGCCGCGGGTGCTGGCCGCGATGCTGGTCGCGGTGCTGCTCAACGGCATGGTCAGCGTCGTCGGCGTGCTGGGCGGTTACACGTTCAACGTGATCATGCAGGGCGGTACGCCCGGCGCCTACATGGCGAGCTTCAACGCGCTCGCACAACTGCCCGACCTGTGGATCGGCGAGCTGAAGGCGCTGATATTCGGCTTCCTGGCCGGGGTGGTGGCCGCCTACCGCGGCCTGCACCCACCGCCCGGCCCGAAGGGCGTCGGGGACGCGGTGAACCAGTCGGTGGTGATCACGTTCCTCCTGCTGTTCGCGGTGAACTTCGTCCTGACCACGCTCTACCTGCAACTCGTGCCCCCCAAGGGCATGTGATCCGGCCGCCTGGGGAAGTGACATGGTGACGATCTCTCAGCGCGCCAAGCGCGCGGCCCGGCGGCCGCTGCAACTGCTGGACGACCTGGGCGACCAGCTGTCGTTCTACGTGCGGTCGCTGGTGTGGATTCCGCGCGCGATCACGCGCTACGCCAAGGAGACGCTGCGGCTGCTGGCCGAGGTGAGCTTCGGCAGCGGTGCGCTCGCGGTCATCGGCGGCACGGTCGGCGTGATGATCGGGTTGACCCTGTTCACCGGCACCGTGGTCGGTCTGCAGGGCTTCGCCGCGCTGGACCAGCTGGGCACCTCGGCCTTCGCCGGGTTCGTCTCGGCCTACTTCAACACCCGCGAGATCGCGCCGCTGGTGGCCGGGTTGGCGCTGTCGGCGACGGTCGGTTCCGGGTTCACCGCGCAGCTCGGCGCGATGCGGATCTCCGACGAGATCGACGCGCTCGAGGTGATGGGTGTGCCGAGCTTGCCGTACCTGGTGACCACGCGGGTGATCGCCGGGTTCATCGCGGTGATCCCGCTGTACGTGCTGGGCCTGCTCACCTCGTACGTCGCGGCGCGCGGCGTCACGATCTACCTCTACGGCCAGTCCGCGGGCACCTACGACCACTACTTCAACCTGTTCCTGCCTCCCGAAGACGTGCTGTGGTCCTTCGGGAAGGTGCTGGTGTTCAGCGTCGTGGTGATCATGACGCACTGCTTCTACGGCTACCGGGCCAGCGGAGGCCCGGCCGGAGTCGGCATTGCGGTGGGTCGTGCGGTGCGGACCGCGATCGTGACCACCGCGCTGCTGGACTTCTTCCTCAGCCTCGCGATCTGGGGCACCACTACGACGGTTCGGATCACCGGATGAGTACCCGAGGGAAGATCGTTCGCCGCCGGGTCGCGGGCCTCGCGTTCCTGATGTGCATGGTGCTGTTCGTCAGCCTGACCGTGGCGTCCTACCAGAAGGCGTTCACGTCCAGCGTGGACGTGGTGCTCAAGGCCGCGTCGACGGGCAACCAGCTGCTGCCGGATTCGGACGTGAAGGTGCGCGGCATGGTCGTCGGCCGCGTGGTCGACGTGAAGTCCACAGGGGACGGTGCCGAGCTGCACCTGGCGCTGGAACCGGACAAGGTCCAGCACCTGCCGTCCAACGTCTCGGCGCGGTTGCTGCCGCGCACGCTGTTCGGCGAGCGCTACGTCTCGCTGGAGCTGCCCGACCAGGCCTCGACCACGACGCTGGCCGCCGGGGACGTCATCGAGCAGGACCGCACCAGCGCGGGCATCGAGCTGGAGAAGGTGCTGGCCGACACCATGCCGGTGCTGCAGGCGGTGCACCCGGACGACCTCGCGGTCACGCTGAACGCGCTGGACCAGGCGCTCTCCGGGCGCGGCAAGCAGCTGGGCGAGACGCTGTCGCAGCTCAACACCTACCTCGACGGCCTCAACCCGTCGGTGCCGGACCTGCAGCGCAACCTCAAGGAAATGGTCGGCGTCGCCCAGACCTACGAGGACGCCGCCCCGGACGTGCTGGAGGCGCTGGACAACTTCAGCACGACGGCGCGGACCCTGGTGGACCAGCGGGAGAACCTCAAGACCCTCACCGGCCAGCTCACCACCACGGCCGGCGACACCACCGAGTTCCTGAAGAACAACCGGAACAACCTCATCCAGCTCGGCGAGGCGCAGCGGCCGACGCTGGACGTGCTGGCGAAGTACTCGCCGGAGTACAAGTGCTTCCTGGACGAGATGGCGGACTACGTGCCGCGCATCCGGAAGGTGTTCGGCGAGGGCACCAATGAGCCCGGCCTGCACATCACGCTGGAGGTCGTGGCGCACCGCGGGAAGTACCGCCCGAACCAGGACGAGCCGATCTTCGGCGACAAGCGCGGTCCGCGCTGCTACAACCTGCTGCCCGCACCGGACCCGTTCCCGGAGTACCCGCCGGACGGCCCGTTCAACGACGGTGCGACCCCGCCCGCGCCGTCGCGCCAGGTCGACCAGGGCCAGAACCCGCCGCAGGCGGGCGAGGGCTACCTGCCGGCGGGCACGTCCTCGCAGTGGGTGAACTCCCCGGCGGAGCGGGACATGGTGTCGATGGTGCTGGCCCCGGCGATCGGCCGCGACGCAGCTGACGTGCCCGAGTGGGGTTCGCTGCTGGTCGGCCCGGTCCTGCGCGGAGCGGAGGTGAGCTACCGGTGAACGGTCGCAGCATCACCGGACCGCTGGTCAAGTTCCTGATCTTCGTGCTGGTCACCGTGCTGGCCACCGGAGTCCTGGTGCTGACCATCGCGAACAAGGACCTGCGCTCGGCGAAGACCTACAACGCGCGGTTCACCGACGTGACCAGCCTCAACGTGGGCGACGAGGTGCGCATCTCCGGTGTGAAGGTCGGCGAGGTGGAGAGCATCGACCTGGTCGACCGGCGGGTCGCCGAGGTGCAGTTCAACGTCGCCGACCGGCCGCTGCCGGCCACCGCGACGGCCACCATCAAGTACCGGAACCTGGTCGGCCAGCGCTACATCGCGCTCGAGCCGGGGCCCGGCGACACCGGCGTGCTGCAGCCCGGTTCGACGATCCCGCTGGAGCGCACCAAACCGGCGCTGGACCTCACGGTGCTGCTGGGCGGGTTCAAGCCGCTGTTCCAGGCGCTCTCGCCGGAGGACGTCAACAAGCTCTCGTACGAGATCATCCAGGTGCTGCAGGGCGAAGGCGGCACGGTGGAGAGCCTGCTGGCCCACACCGCCTCGCTGACCTCGACGATCGCCTCCCGGGACCAGGTGATCGGGCAGGTCATCGACAACCTCAACGGGGTGCTGGACACCGTCAACGCCCGCGACCAGCAGCTGTCCGAGCTGATCGGCCAGCTGCGCCAGGTGGTGTCGGGCCTGTCCGAGGACCGGAACGCCATCGGCGACGCGGTGACCGCGATGGACGGCCTGACCAACAGCACCGCGGGGCTGCTCACCGAGGCGCGTCCGGGGCTGCAGCAGGACATCGCCGGGCTCGGCTCGCTGTCGAAGAACCTCAACGACAACCAGGAACTGGTCGAGCGGTGGATGCAGAACATGCCGGGCAAGGTCGAGATGCTGACCCGGACGGCGTCGCACGGCTCCTGGTTCAACTTCTTCAACTGCAAGATGACCGGAACCGTGGGCGTCGGTGAGCTGAACCTGCCGCTGCCGCTGCAGCCGGTGTCCCAGCCGAGGTGCCAGCGATGACAGCTTTCTCCAAGCGCGACCCGCTCAAGATCGGCATCGGCGGCCTGCTGGTGCTGGTGATGATGTTCGTGCTCGCGATGAACTTCGAGCGGCTGCCGCTGGTCGGCGGCACCACCTACACCGCGCAGTTCACCGAGGCGGCCGGGCTGCGGCCGGACAACGAGGTGCGCATCGCCGGGGTGAAGGTGGGCACGGTGTCCGACGTGGAGCTGGAGGACGGCCACGTGCTGGTCAGCTTCCGGGTCAACGACGCCTGGATCGGCGACCACACCACCGCGGCGATCAAGATCAAGACGTTGCTCGGGCAGAAGTACCTGGCGCTGGACCCGCAGGGCGGCAAGGAGGCCGATCCGTCCGAGCCGATCCCGCTGCAGCGCACCATGTCGCCCTACGATGTGATCAACGCCTTCAGCGACCTGTCGTCCACTGTGGACAAGGTCGACACCAAGCAGCTGGCGGACAGCTTCCGCGCGATGTCGCAGACGTTCTCCAACACCCCGGAGGAGGTCGGCGGTGCGCTGGACGGGCTCTCCCGCCTGTCGCAGACCATCTCCTCGCGCGACGAGCAGCTGGAGCACCTGCTGAACAACACCGCGCAGGTGTCCAAGACCATCGCCGACCGCAACGGCGACTTCGAGAAGCTGCTCGCCGACGGCAACCTCCTGCTGGAGGAGATCCGGGCGCGGCGCGACTCGATCAGCCAGCTGCTGGACGGCACCCGCCAGCTGTCCCAGCAGCTCAGCGGCCTGGTCGACGACAACGCCGCGCAGATCGGCCCGACCCTGCAGCAGCTGGACCGGGTCACCAAGATGCTGCAGCGCAACCAGGACAACCTGAACCGGAGCCTGGAGATGTTCGCGCCGTTCACCCGCCTGTTCTCCAACGTCCTGGGCAACGGCCGGTGGTTCGACAGCTACGTCTGCGGTCTGCTGCCGCCCGCCGTCGGTCCGATCAACCAGAAGGGCTGCCAGCCATGACCAGCGCACGCCCCTCGCTCACCCGGGTGCTGTCGATCGCGGTGGTGCTCGTGCTCGTCGTCGCCGCCGCCATCTGGTGGCTGTTCTTCGGCGCCGCCGAGCGCAAGGTCACCGCCTACTTCAACGCCGCCGTCGGCATCTACGCGGGCGGTGACGTCCGGGTCCTCGGCGTCCCGGTCGGCACCGTCGACGAAGTGGTCCCGCAGGGCAAGCTGGTGCGGGTCGTGATGAGCGTGGACCGCGACGTCGACGTGCCCGCCGACGCGGGCGCGGTGGCGGTCGCGCCGAGCGTGGTCAGCGACCGGTACGTGCAGCTCACCCCGGTCTACAAGGGCGGACCGACGCTCGAGGACGGCGCGGTGATCCCGAAGGAGCGCACCGCGACCCCGGTCGAGCTGGACTCGATCTACCGCAGCCTCAACGACCTGTCCAGCGCGCTCGGCCCGAACGGGGCCAACGCCGACGGCGCGCTGACTGACCTGCTCAACACCGGCGCGGCCAACCTCGACGGCAACGGGCAGGCGCTCTCGGACACCATCCGCAACCTCGGCGAAGCAGGGACCACGTTGTCCGGCAACAGCGATCAGCTGTTCGCCACCGTCGACAACCTGCAGAAGTTCACCTCGATGCTGGCCGCCAACGACGACCAGGTGCGCCGGTTCAACACCCAGATGCAGCAGGTCAGCGGGTTCCTGGCGGGCGAGCGCGAGGACATGGGCGCGGCGATGGCCGAGCTCGCCGTCGCGCTGGGCAAGGTGGAGTCCTTCGTGCGGGACAACCGGGAACTGGTGAAGTCCAACGTGGACCAGCTGCACGGGGTGTCCGAGGTCCTGGTGAAGCAGAAGGAAGCGCTGCGGGAGTCGCTGGTGAACTCGCCGCTGGCGCTGTCCAACCTCAGCAACGTCTACAACGGGTCCTCCGGAACCCTGGACACCCGGATCGCCATCAACGAGCTGGCCCAGCCGCCGGCGGTCGCGGTGTGCAAGCTGCTGGAGCAGCAGGCCCCGGCCGACGTGCCGAAGGAGGTCAGCGACGCCTGCCAGTCGCTGCAACCGGTCATCGACGGCGTCGCGAAGCTGCCGACGCCGGCGGAGGCGCTGAACGCCATCCAGAACGGCAAGCTGCCGAACCTGCCGCTCCCACTTTCCCCGCAGGGAGGCACCCGATGAACCTCCACCGACTCCGCCGGGGCACCGGTCCGGAACCGCTCATCCGAGCACGGGGAACCGCAGTTTCAATGGAAACTGCGCCCGGCCCCTCACGGGAGACCGCAGTTTCAATTGAAACTGCGGACCACCGGACGCCGGGGAAGCGGCGCGCGTGGCGGGTTGGCGCGGCTGCGGCGATGGCTCTCGTGGTGTTGGGCGGGTGCAGTTCTCGTGGGGTTTACGACATGCCGTTGCCCGGTGGGGCCGATGTCGGCGACCACCCGTACGAGGTGAAGGTGCAGTTCAGCGACGTGCTGGACCTGGTGCCCAACGCCGGTGTCCGGGTCAACGACGTGCCGGTCGGCCGGGTCAGCGACATCGGGCTCGCCGACGGCTCCTGGGACGCCGAGGTGACGGTGCTGGTCAACGGCGACGTGAAGCTGCCCGCCAACGCCACCGCCCGGCTGCGGCAGTCCAGCCTCCTCGGCGAGAAGTACGTCGAGCTCGCCGGACCGCCCGAATCGCAGCCGCCGGTCGGCAAGCTCGCCGACGGCAGCGTCATCGCCCGGTCGAGCACCGGCCGCAACCCCGAGGTCGAAGAGGTGCTGGGCGCGCTGTCCATGCTGCTCAACGGCGGTGGTGTCGCCCAGCTGCAGAGCATCACCAAGGAGCTCAACGCCGCGATGGAAGGACGCGAGTCCGACCTGCGCGGCCTGCTGTCCAACTTGGACCAGCTGGTGTCCGGACTGGACGCCCAGCGCGACGACATCACCCGCGCCCTGGACAGCATCAACCGGCTCAGCGCCCGGATCAACGAGCAGCGCGGCAGCATCGACACCGCGCTGCGCGACCTGGAACCGGGCCTGCGGGTGCTGAACGAGCAGCGCACGCAGCTGGTCGACATGCTCAAGGCGCTGGACCGGCTCTCCGTGGTCGCCACCGACGTGGTCAACCGCTCCGGCGACGACCTGGTGCACAACCTCGACCAGCTCGCCCCGGTGCTCCAGCAGCTCACCGCGGCCGGGGACAACCTGCCGAAGTCGCTGGAAGTCCTGCTGACGTACCCGTTCCCGGACAACGTCACGGACGGCATCCAGAACAGCGACTACGTCAACCTCTACACCAACGTGAACCTCAACCTCACCGACATCCTGCAGAACCTCGGCCGCAGCAGGCAGCCGCTGATCCCGCTGCCGGACGCGGTGCAGAAGCTGCCGCTGCCGCTGGCGCCGTCGGCCGGGCAGAACACCCCGCCACCACCGCCACCCGGTGATCCGCAGAAGGACTCCGGCGGTGGCCTGCTGGGCTCGCTGCTGGGAGGTGGCCGCTGATGCTCACCCGTCGAGTTCGCCTGCAGATCATCGCGTTCGTCGCGATCGCCCTGGTCGGCGTCAGCTTCGCCGGCGCCCGCTACGCCGGGCTGGACCGGTTGTTCGGCCCGCGCGGCTACGTGGTCACGCTGAAGCTCGCCGACACCGGCGGCGTCTTCGAGAACGCCGAGGTCACCTACCGCGGCGTGCCGATCGGCCGGGTCGGCACCATCGAGCTCACCAGCTCCGGGGTGAACATCCCGCTGGACATCGAACCCAGCGCCCCGCAGATCCCGAACGAGGTCGAAGCCGTGGTGACCAACCGGTCCGCGGTCGGCGAGCAGTACGTGGACCTGCAGCCCAAGCGGGACGACGGCCCGTACCTGGAGCAGGGTTCGGTGATCACCCAGCAGTCGGCGACCACACCGCTGCCGGTCGAAACGCTGATGACCAACCTGGACGGGCTGGCCAACTCGGTGCCGGAGGAATCGCTGCGCACCGTGGTCAGCGAGCTCGGCACGGCGTTCCGCAACAACGGCGGCAACCTGCAGACCATCGTGGACACCAGCCGCGAGTTCATCTCCACGGCCCAGCAGCACCTGCCGCAGACCGTGCAGCTGCTCGAGGACGGCAAGACCGTGCTGGCCACGCAGAACGAGCAGGGCTCGTCGATCAAGTCCTTCGGCCGCGACCTCCGGCTGATCTCCGAGCAGCTGAAGAACTCCGACGGCGACCTGCGCGCGGTGATCCAGAAGGCCCCGCCGGCCGCCCAGCAGATCAGCGGGCTCATCCACGACAACCAGCAGCTCACCCCGCTGCTGACCAACCTGACCAGCACCTCGCAGCTGATCGCCAAGCACGTCGACGGCATCGAGCACGCGTTCGTGCTCTACCCGGCGGTCGTGACCCCGAGCCGATCCGTGGTGCCCGGCGACGGCACCGCGCACTTCGGCCTGGTGCTCAACGCGTTCGACCCGTTGCCCTGCACCAAGGGTTACGAGCAGACTGACCGCCGCAACGGCATCGAGATGGACCCGGTCCCGGTCAACACCGGGGCGCACTGCGCGGAGCCCCCGGGTAGCGAGACCTCGGTGCGCGGCGCGCAGAATGCACCCGGGCAGTAGGAGAGGAGCCGGAGAATGTCCGCAGGAACCCGACGGCGCCCGGTCGTCAGCCTGGTGCTGTTCGCGGTGAGCCTGGTCGCGTGCCTGGTCACCGGGGTCTCGTGGGCCCTGGCGGCCAACGATTCCTCGATCGCCTACGCCGAGGTGCGCGACGAAGCGCTGCGCGACGGGCAGAACGCCATGATCAACTTCAACACCCTGGACTACCGGGACGTCGAACGCGGCCTCCAGAGCTGGGAGGACCACTCGACCGGCCCGCTGCGCGACGAGATCCGCCAGAGCCGCAAGGACTACGCGACCCAGATCGAGCAGAAGCGCAGCACCACGACGGCCCGCGTCCTCGACTCGGGCATCGTCGAACTCGACGATCGAGCCGGAAAAGCGCGGATGATCGCGGTCCTCCAGGTGACGGTGAACGTCGAGGGGGAACAACCGGCCACCAAGCAGGACCGCTACCAGGGTGAACTGACCCGCGAAGGCGACACCTGGAAGCTCAGCGCCCTCGGCCTGGTGCCGGTGGGCTGACGGCGGACCGCGCGAGCAACACGAGGAGTACCCCCAAGTGCCAACCAACCGCCGCCCCGGCAAGCAGCAACCCCGCCGCCCCAAGGTCGCGGGCCTGCGAAACCGCCCGACGCACAACGAAGACGTCCCGACCAGAGCCGCCGGCGGTGATGCCGTCGCGGAGGCGAAGCCGGAGCGGGCGGATTCCGGCGGAGCCCCGGCGGAGGCTGTGGAGGCGGTCGCGGAGGCGATGCCGGAGCCGGCTGATGGCGGTGGAGCTTCGGCGGAGGCGGAGCCGGCTGATCGCGGCGGAGCTTCGGCGGAGGTCGCGGAGGCGGAGCCGACCGATGGCGGAGCTTCGGCGGAAGCGGAGCGTCGGGAGCCCGCGGAGGCGGAGCCGGAGCAGGTCGACGAGGTCGCGGCGGAGCGCGGCGAAGCCGTGGCGGACGCCGGTGGAGCCGCGGCGGCGGAAGCCGCCGAGCGGTCGGCGACCGGTGTCGCGGTGCTCGAAGCGGAAGCGGAGAGCGCTCCGGCGGCGGAGCCGAGCGACTCCGGTGGAGCTTCGGACGACGCCGAATCCGGTGCTACTGCGCGCAAGCCCGCTTGGGCGTTGTGGACCGCCACCGTCGTGCTCGCCGCGTTGGCGGTCTGGTTCGGCGTCGAGGCCTACTCGGCGCGCTACACCGGTGCTGCCGCGAACGAGGCGCTGGTGTCGGCCGGGGAGACCAGCGAGGTCACCGGTCAGGTCTCCGACGCCGTGGAGAAGCTGTTCTCCTACGACTTCAACGACACGGCCAAGACCGAGACGGCGGCGCGGGACCTGCTGACTGGCCCGGCGGTCCAGCGCTACCAAGAGCTGTTCTCGGTGGTCAAGGACCAGGCCCCGCAGCAGCAGCTGATCGTCACCACCACGGTGAAGGAGCGCTCCGTGACCCGCCTCCAGGGCGACCGCGCGGAGCTGCTGCTCTTCGTCGACCAGCACGCCAGGCGGGCCAACGCCCCCGGCGAGAACGCGGGTCCGGCCCAGATCTCGGTCAGCGCCGAAAAGCAGGGCGACACCTGGAAGATCAGCCAGATCACCCTCCGCTGAGCCCTCGTGAGCGTTTCGGGGCGCCATAGCACCCCGAACCGCTCACGGTCCGATGTGGACGTGGGCGGACCAGCGGGAGGGCTCGTCCGGGTAGTGGGCCCGGAGCTGGCGGACCGCGTTGTGCAGGGCGTAGGCCGCTCGGTCGGTGTCGAAGTGGTCGGTGAACAGGTCCGCGTAGACGTCCGAGTGGATCGCCACCGCGCTGTCCTCGTCGACCTCCCACAGGGTGCCGATGGCGTGGGTGAAGCCCGCGAAGCCCAGCGCCGCCGGGAGGGACACCGCCGCCGCGCAGGGCTCGTCGGCCGCCGTCGCGCACTGGCCGAGGTAGCAGAACTCCGCTTCGTCCAAGGAGATCTGGCCGAGCTCGACCAGGCCCAGCGGGCGCTGCGGGGCTTCGCGGTCCAGGAGCATGCCCGCCGCCGGTTGCGTCGGGAACTGCGAGCTCGGTTCGCAGACGTGCAGCCACGGGTGGTTCGGGATCATGCGCAGCATCTCCGCCGCGTTCGTCGTTTCCACTGCCGCGATCTCCGCTGACGGCCAGCTCTTGGCCAGGACCTGGTTCTGCCGCGGCAGCTCGCGGGCCACCATCTCCGCCGAACCCGCTGCCACCAGCGGGGTTCCGGACTCCGGGACCGGGCGTTCGCTCGCGCGCAGCAGGCAGCTCAGCGTCGGCGTGTACGAGGAGAAGTCCGCGCGCTCATGTCACGACCAGATCACGCGGTCCATTAACACAGCCGAGTGAACGGTCCGACTGTCAAGAACGG